>NZ_JBFTSF010000458.1:0-3529 GCF_056399905.1 Cupriavidus sp. 01L46 | reverse complement strand
GCGCAACTCCGTCAGGCTCGTGGCGCTCCAGATGTCGCTGGCGATGCCGAAATCCGATGCCAGCAGTTCCGCCGCCGCAATGACTTCGTTGAGGATGGCGCCGCTGCCCGCCAGTTGCACCCGGCCAACGGGCTTCTCTGTCGGCGCCGAGGAGCGCAGCGGGTACCACCCGCGCAGGATRCCTGCTTCAACGCCTGCCGGCAGGGCGGGGTGCGTGTAGTTCTCATTCAGCAGCGTGATGTAGTAGAAGATGTCTTCCTGATCCACATACATGCGGCGCATCCCGTCATGGACGATCACTGCCAGTTCGTAGGCGAAGGTGGGGTCGTATGAGACGCAGCAGGGAATGACCGACGACAGCACGTGGCTGTGGCCATCGTCGTGCTGCAGTCCTTCGCCCATGAGCGTGGTCCGTCCCGAGGTGGCGCCCAGCAGGAAGCCGCGCGCGCGGGCATCGCCGGCGGCCCAGGCCAGGTCGCCCACCCGCTGGAAGCCGAACATCGAATAGTAGATGTAGAACGGCAGGGTGTTGACGCCATGATTGCTGTACGCGGTGGCGGCAGCAATCCAAGCTGACATCGCGCCGGACTCGTTGAGCCCTTCCTGCAGGATCTGTCCGTCGCGCGACTCGCGATAGTAGCTGAGCTGATCGGCGTCTTGCGGCGTGTAGAGTTGCCCGACATGGGAATAGATCCCGACCTGCCGGAACATGCCTTCCATGCCGAAGGTCCGCGATTCGTCGGGAACGATCGGTATCACGTTCCGGCCCAGTGACTTGTCCTTGAGCAGCGTACCAAGCATGCGTACGAAGGCCATCGTCGTGGAGTAGCCACGGGTGCCGGAGTCGCTCAATTGGGTGTCGAAGATCGACAGCGGGGGCAGTGCCATGGGTCCCGTGCCGGCATGCCGGGCTGGAATGTGGCCGCCCAGCGCTGCGCGTCGGCCGTGCAGGTAGCGTGCCTCCACGCTTTCGGGGGCGGGCTTCAGGTAGGGTATCTCGTCGAGCTGGTCATCGCTGACCGGCAGTTCGAATCGATCACGGAACGCGCGTACGGCGTCTGCGTTGAGCTTCTTCAACTGGTGGTTGATATTCTGGCCTTCACCGGCCTCACCCATGCCGAAGCCCTTGACGGTCTTGACCAGGACGACGGTGGGCTGTCCCACATGCCGCATGGCAGCCGCGTAGGCGTTGAAGACCTTGACCGGATCGTGACCGCCACGGGTCAGCGCCCAGATATCGGCATCGCTCATGTCGGCCACTAGTTCAAGCAGGGCGGGATATTTGCCGAAGAAGCGTTCGCGCACATAGGCCCCGTCCTGCGACTTGAACGCCTGATATTCGCCATCGACGCACTCCATCATGCGCTGGCGCAGCAGGCCGGTGGTGTCGCGTGCCAGCAAGCGGTCCCAGCCGCTGCCCCASATCACCTTGATCACGTTCCAGCCAGCCGCCCGGTACAGACCCTCGAACTCCTGAATGATCTTGGCATTGCCCCGGACAGGTCCGTCGAGTCGCTGGAGATTGCAGTTGACAACGAAAATCAGGTTGTCAAGCCGCTCGCGCCCAGCCATGGCCACGGCTGCCAGGGATTCAGGCTGATCCATTTCACCGTCGCCAAGGAATGCCCAGACCTTGCGCCCCTGGGTGGGGGCAAGCTGTCGGTCCTCGAGGTAGCGCATGACGCGCGCCTGGTATGCCGCCGTGATCGGTCCAAGCCCCATCGAGACGGTGGGGAACTGCCAGAAGTCCGGCATCAGCCGCGGATGCGGATACGACGACACGCCATTGCGGCCTGCCTCGCGGCGGAAGTTGTCGAGTTGTGCTTCGTCGATGCGGCCTTCCAGAAAGGCCCGTGCGTAAATGCCAGGCGATGCATGGCCCTGCAGATAGACCAGGTCGCCAGCGAAGGCCTCCGTTTGACCCCTGAAGAAATGCTGGAAACCTACCTCGTACAGCACGGCGGCCGATGCATACGTGGCGATATGCCCGCCGACGTTGGAGTGCTTGCCCGCCCGCAACACCATCGCCATGGCATTCCAGCGCGCCATGGCGGCCAGTCGGCGCTCGATCTGGATGTCGCCGGGATACGGCTGCTCGCGCGATTCGGCAATCGTGTTGACGTAGGGCGTCGTGATCGCGCCGTGGAAATCCCCGTGTTGGGCGGCGTCCGATTCATGCAGGCGGTTCATCAGGTAGTGGGCGCGTTCGCGGCCCTCGACTTCGGTCACGGCGGCCAGTGCCTCGATCCATTCCTGGGTTTCCTGCGGATCCACATCCTGCGGCAATACGTGTAGCGGCAACACCGGGGCATTCATCTCTGTCTCCATGGGATTGACGGGGCTTCGGTTCGCACCAGGCCCAGTCGGGTAGACGGGGCCATCGCGATCCGAGTGAATTGCAAATGCAATCGTTCGGGTATTGTGAGCATTCTGCGGCATAATTGCAACTGCAACTATTGGAGATGCCATGTCGACTGAGAAGCCGGATTTGTGGTTTTCGTTCGTACGGTCGCACCGGGCCTTGATACGTGAGGTGGACCGGCGTCTGGCCGAGGCTGGACTGCCTGTCTACGCGTGGTACGACGTGCTGTGGGGGATTGAAAGCGGGCCGGAGGAAAGCAGGCGGATGCATGAACTGGCCGATGTACTTGCCATCGAGCGGTACAACCTGACTCGCCTGATTGACCGGCTGGAGCGTGAAGAACTGGTGACCCGTATCCGTTCAGAGGAAGACGGGCGCGCTGCGTTCGTGTCCGTCACACGGCAAGGCAAGGCCTTGCGCAAGAAGATGTGGGGCGTCTATGAGGCGGCGGTCAATGAACTGTTTCTGGCCCAGTTCCGGCCGGATGACATCGAACGGTTTTCTCGCGCGCTGGACGCGGCGGCCGCCAAAGCGGGACGGCCGAAATAGGTTTGAACTCCCTTTTCGTGCGGTGACGCAGTCTGCAATGGTCTTGAAGTCCGGCGCCAGTCGAGCGGTCAGCCACCTCAGCTCTATATTGCGTCGCTTCATCCGATCCCCCAATCTGAATGCGCATATTCAGTGTAGGTGATCGATGCGTTTTCACACAGCCTCGGCCCCATGGTGCCTTCTTCATCCGGCATCCAACAGCAGATTGTCGTCGGACAGCGATGCAATCAGGTTCGCCGCGGACATCGGTCGTCCCAGCAGGAAGCCTTGCAGCGAATCGCATCCAAGCCGCGTCAGGAACTCCTGCTGCTTCGCCGTTTCGACCCCTTCCGCAACGATATTCAAATTCAGCGTGCGCCCAAGCGCCACAATGGCCGAGACAATCGCCGCATCCTCCGTATCGCGTGACAGATCCCGGATGAACCCGCGATCGATTTTCAGCTCGCTGGCAGGCAGCCGCTTGAGGTACAGCAGGCTAGAATAGCCGGTGCCGAAGTCGTCGATCGAGATGCGCACGCCCATGTCGTGGAGTTGCTGCAGGATCTGCAGGCTGGCATCCGCGTCGCGCATCGCCGTGGATTCGGTGACCTCCAGCGTCAGGCAGCGTGGCTCCAGCGC
>NZ_JBFTSF010000457.1:0-3531 GCF_056399905.1 Cupriavidus sp. 01L46 | reverse complement strand
GTTGCGAATGATGCGTTAGCGCTATTGCTGCGCATTGGATGGAAAGCGAAAGCACTAGGCCATTAGGCCGTTAAGCCATTAAGCCGAAACAAAAACGCGCAGGAGACAACATGCACTTCTACACCAAGCCCATCACACGAGCGCTAGCGGGCATCGCGGCCGCACTCGCCTTGACCGCCCCCGCCACCCATGCCGCCGAAGCCGGCTACCCCACCAAGACCATCACCATCATCGTCCCCGCCTCCCCCGGCGGCGCCATCGACCTGGTAGCGCGGCTGGTGGGCCAGAAGATGACCGAAGCCTGGGGCCAGTCCGTGGTGGTGGACAACCGCCCCGGCGCCACCGGCATCATCGGCACCGACCTCGTCGCCAAAAGCGCGCCGGACGGCTACATGCTGGCGCTGGTGGCCAGCAGCCACGCCATCAATCCCAGCATGGTGAAGAAGCTGCCCTTCGACACCATCAAGAGCTTCGAGCCGGTGGCGCTGACCCACGTGGTGCCGCTGATGCTGGTGGTGTCCCCTTCCCTGCCGGTGACGTCCGTCAAGGAACTGATCGCCTACGGCAAGGCCAACCCGGGCAAGCTGTCGTTCGCGTCCAGCGGTTCGGGCGGCGCGCCGCATTTCTCGGGCGAGCTGTTCAAGAGCATGACGGGCATCGACATGGTCCACATCCCGTACAAGGGCAGCACGCTGGCCCATCCGGACCTGACCAGCGGCCGCGTGTCGCTGATGTTCGACACCGTTGCCGCCATCGGGCCGCAGGTCAAGGGCGGCAAGGTGCGCCCGCTGGCGGTGACGACCGCCAAGCGCTCATCGGCCGCGCCGCAGGTGCCGACCATGGCGCAGGCCGGCCTGCCCGGCTATGAGACCAGTACCTGGGGTGGCGTGCTGGCCCCGGCCGGCACCCCCAAGGCGGTGGTGGACAAGCTCAACGCCGAGATCAACAAGGCGCTGGCTTCGCCCGACGTGCGCGAGCGCCTGCAGAACGCCGGCATCGAACCCGCAGGCAGCACGCCCGCGCAATTCGCCAGTTTCCTGCAGGTGGAAATGGGCAAGTGGGCCAAGGTGGCCAAGGATGCGGGCATCCAGCCCGAGTGAGTTGCCACCGGGCAGCCACCAACCGATACGTGCCGGCGCCATGGCGCCCGGCCAACAAGCCGTACTTTCGGAGACAAGACATGCGCTCGCTCTACACCCCCACATTTAGCCGCCGCGCGGCCCCGATCGCCCTGTTTGCCCTGGCCATCGGCGCCTGGCTGCCCGCCGCGCAGGCCCAGCCCGGCGTTGCCTGGCCGACCAAGCCGGTGACCATCATCCTGCCGTTCGCCCCCGGTGGCGGCACCGACGTGGGCACCCGCCTGGTGGCGCTGCGGCTCTCGCAACTCTGGGGCCAGCCGGTACTGGTGGACAACCGCCCCGGCGCGGCCGGCAATGTCGGGCTGGACATCGTGTCCCGCGCCAAGCCGGATGGCTACACGCTGGTGGCCGGCAATGTCGGCACGCAATCGATCAATCCCTCGCTTTACAAGAAGCTCAACTATGATCCGGCCGCCTTCGTGCCGGTCAGCCTGATGGCGGAGTTGCCCTTTGCCCTGGTGGTAACGCCCAAACTGCCGGCCAAGAACCCCAAGGAACTGGTGGCGCTGGCCAAGGCCCAGCCCGGCAAGCTGACCTATGCCAGCTCGGGCAGCGGCGGCTCGCCGCATTTGTCGGCCGAGATCTTCAAGGCAGCTACCGGCACCGACCTGCTGCATGTGCCCTACAAGGGCGGCGGCGCGGCCATGACCGACCTGATGGCAGGCAATGTGGACATGCTGTTCGCCTCGATCCTGGAAACCGCCGGCCATGTGAAATCCGGCAAGCTGCGCGCGCTGGCCGTGACCAGCAAGGTCCGCTMGCCCGCGCTGCCGGACGTGCCGACGCTGGCAGAGGCGGGCATCGCCGGCGCCGAGTCGGGATCGTGGGTCGGCCTGCTGGCGCCGGCCGGCACGCCAAAGGACATCGTCGACAAGATCGCCGCCGGCGTGAAGGAAGTGGTGGCGATGCCCGCGGTGAAGGAGCAACTGATCGCGCAAGGCGCCATTCCCGTGGGCAGCACCCCCGTGCAGTTCGCCGACCTGATTGCCACGGATCGCAAGCGCTACGCCAAGATCATCCAGGACAACAAGCTCAGCGCAGACTGAGGCCGGCACCGTCCGGCCACCATCGCCACCATGGCCGCCATACCGCCATCACCACACGGATCTCTTCTCATGAAACCACGCCTTGCCCAGCACGGACGCTTGCCAGCCCCCCTTGAAGCCAGCCTGGCCGAACACTACGACGTCCACCCGCTGTGGGCCGAGACCGATCCCGCCGCCTTCCTCGCCAGCCACGGCGGCGAGTTCGCCGCACTGACCACGCGCGCCGCGATCGGCGTCGACGCGGCGATGATCGCGGCCATGCCAAAGCTGAGGGTCATCTCCAGCTTTGGCGTAGGCCTCGACAAGATCGATCTGGACGCCGCGCGCGCGCGCGGCATCGCCGTTGGCTATACGCCCGACGTGCTCAACGATTGTGTGGCCGATACGGCCTTCGGCCTGCTGATGGACGTGGCGCGCGGCTTCAGCGCGGCCGACCGTTTCGTGCGGCGCGGCGAATGGCCAAAGGCGCAGTTTCCGCTCGCCACCCGCGTCAGCGGCAAGCGCATGGGCATCGTCGGCATGGGCCGCATCGGACGTGTCATTGCCCGGCGCGGCGCGGGCTTCGATATGGAAGTGAGCTACCACAGCCGCCGCCCCGCGCAGGATGCGCCCTACCGCCATGAGCCCTCGCTGACCGAGCTGGCCAGGTGGGCGGACTTCCTGGTCATCGCCACCGCCGGCGGCCCCGAGACCCGGCACCTGGTGTCGGCCGAGGTACTCGAAGCGCTGGGCCCGAAAGGCTTCCTGATCAATATCGCGCGCGGCACCGTGGTCGACGAGACCGCGCTGGTGGACGCGCTGGTGCAGGGACGCATTGCAGGCGCCGGGCTGGATGTGTTCGAGAACGAGCCGCAGGTGCCGCAGGCGCTGTTCGCGCTGGACAACGTCGTGCTGCTGCCGCATATCGCCAGCGCCACGCACGAGACGCGCAATGCGATGGCGGATCTGGTGTTTGAAAACCTGCAGAGCTTCTTTGCCAGCGGGGCTGTGAAAGCGTCGGCTGTGTAGGTCAACTTGGCCGAAGATTGATCTGGAAGCCCCGAGTGGCAGCGCGGCGTTTGACGACCAACAGCGTTGTGATTCGGGCCACACCCCCTCCGTTGTGTGGTAGCGGGCCAAGTGTGCTTTTGCGCATACTCGCGGCTAGCAAAAAAATAGCGCGAGCGCGCATCGAGGGGTCAGATATGGAAGCAACCATGACGTTTGCGGGGTACCTGCTGGCTTTTCTGCTGGCGCTGGTCTTCGGGGCGAGAAGCGTGAACCGGCACCATCCGGCGCTGCGCCAGGAATTGCCGGTTGCCGCGCAGCCGCAGCAGCCGTGACCGTGGTCCTGGCGGCCTCCCGCC
>NZ_JBFTSF010000456.1:0-6545 GCF_056399905.1 Cupriavidus sp. 01L46 | reverse complement strand
GGCCTGGACGCTGGCCGGGAAACCTGCCTTGGCGTTCTGCACGGCCGAGTTGATCACCGACGTGACCAGCGTGCCACTGGCCAGGTTAGCGGTGCCGGGGGCGTTGTTCACCGCGCTAGCCACGGCACTGGCCGCTGCCGCCGCGGCAGCTTCCGCCGTCAACGTGCCGCCCGTGGCCTTCGACAAGCCTGCCAGCGTCTTTGCGACCTGGTCCACCAGTTGCTKCACCAGCACGGCCGCCTTGAGCACCGCAGCGTCCTGCATCGGGTCCAGCGCGATGAGGTCCTTGCCTTGCAGGCCCAGCTTGGTCGCCAGCGCCGCGGCCTGGGTTGCGCCCAGTTGCGCAACCAGCGTCGTCAGCGGCGTGATCACCGGGGTCTGGCCGGCCTTGTAGGCCACTGCCGGCGCCTGCAGCACGCCGGTGAACGGCTGGTTGGTACCAATGTCGGTACCGCCGGTTACCTTGAGCGCGCTGGTGGAGCAACCATCCGGGAACGTGAAGTCCCCGTTCGCCTTGGTCGTAGTGGTCTTGTTGCTGCAATCGAGGAACGTCACCGTTGCCTGTGACAGGTAGAAGTCGACGGCCTTGCCTTGCACGGTGACCGATGGCGTCGGGGTCGGCGTCGAGTCCGAGCCTCCCCCGCAAGCCACGAGTGCCGCTGCCGCGGAAGCCATCATGCCGAGGGTAAAGATATTCCTGATATTGGTTTGCACTCTTCTCACTCCTGAATCGATACGTCGATTTGTCAATGCGTTAATGCGTTAATGCGTCGATACGTCGATAGGTCAATGGGTCACTAGGTTGTCTATGGATCCTGACCACGCCTTGGCAGCGCACCGCATGCGGTGCCCTTCGCTGCCCTGGCTCGTCGCATCTCATGGATACCCTGGCTGGCTCTTGCGATCGGAATCGGCAGCACTACAACAAAACTGCCTTTACCAGCTTTACTAGATAAACAATCTCCACAACCGTGTCACCCCTACTAGGAGGGGGAAAGCGCAAGCTTGCATGTCAGCCCCTAAACCCCACCCTCGCGAGAGTCGCAACGGCATCGCTGCCGCGTACCGTTCCTACGGTTGTCAGGACGCGTAAAACGATGCCGGCTAACACATCACCTCGCATCACCTCGCATCGATTTGCATCGATTTGCGTTGCTTCACGCCTAGTGCAGAACCGGAAAATCCTCCGGCACCAGCCAGCGCGCCACATATTGGCCCATGGCTTCGAGCAACACATCGGAAGTCAACCCCGACGCGCCCGCCAGCGCAGGACACATGATCCAGGTAGTGCCATCGAGCTCCAGCACGCGCAGCGTCTTGGCCAGATCGGCCGGCTGCAAAATAAAGTCCCCCATCCGGGCTTGCTCAAGCCCGAACGCCAATACGAAATCCGAGAAATGCCGCTCGCCCAGGCACACCACCACCTTGGGCTTCCACTCCCTGCGAATGCCTTCGATAAAGCGGAAGCGGTTGCCAGCGCGGCACAGATCCAGGTAGCGCTGTTTGGGCACCAGCGCCGGCTGCCCGCGAAATGCCTTGGACCAGGGCGTCTGCCCGATCAGGTGCGCCGGCAACGGAAACAGGCTGAGCTTGAACTCCGCGCCTCCCGGCGCATAAAGATGCTGATCGAAGTAATGCTTCCAGTCGCACTCGCTCTGCGGGCACGCAAAGGTCTGCGCACGCGCCGCCGCCATGATCCTTGCGATCTTCTGATGCGACTGCCAGCGCTCCATGCTCTCGCGATGACGCTCCCGGTACGCGCGATCCCAGGCGCCTGGCTGCAGGCGCGGCTCCAGCGGCGCTACCAGCGACTCGACCCATGGATGCGGTGTGCTGTCGCAAAACCAGACAGCCGCCGCCGGATTTCCCCCTTCCATACCAACGTAAGACGCGAAGTACGCGTCCAGCTGCTCACGTGAGAATACAGTCTTCTGTTCTATTTCCATGCCTCTACCGCTTGGTGGAATTAAAGATGCCCACGCGCTGAGGCAGTACTTACCTATACGACGTGACGGGCCGTGAGACGCCTCGAATGCATCGGCAAATCTCTAATAGAACGATGGAGACAACCCGCTGACGGGGAATGGAGAACTTCCCGCGCATCCGCGCCTCCCACCTGCTTCGTATCGGATGCCGGCCGGCATAAAGCCAAAGCCTGGCTCCAACGGATTTGACCTACCTACAACCAATCTGGATCAGTGCTTTTCCCTTTGGGAAAGCGATTACCGGAACGTATTTTGTCAATCCCGCGACGCTCCTGCTGCCGCCCCAAAAAGCCCAATCTCGTTTGCGCGAAACAATCACTTGGCGGTGCGAGATTTTGCGTGAGATTTGATCATGACGCGCCCCCCTTTGGAGGGATTCGCGGCAGTCTTCTTTCCCTTCTTACGCGGGGTAACGACACTTTGCGCCGCATCGCACAATCGGGCGGCGGTAAATGGTGGTAAATGGCGTCAAATGGCGATTGCACGGCATGTGCACGGGCTGTGTGCAGCATGTGCGTGCGCGAGTGCGTGGCAAGCACAGGCATGGCAGTGGGACAGCCGCAACGCGTTGCCTGCAAGAACCTCGGTTTTTCGATAGAGTGATGCCGATGCGCCGGCGTTTTGCCGGGCCTATGCAGCACCGGGTGCGCCCAACGCCCATGACCGAGCCCCCCATCGCACTTGCACCGACCCAATCGGAACCGCAGCCCGCGCCCTCGGACGCGCGCCTGCCTCATACCCATTTCCAGGTAGGCGGCGACGGGCCCCGTAACACCAGCGTGGGACAAATCCTTGCCTGGCGCCAGCGTGTCGGCCACGTAATGGACGTCAACCTCACCCAGGACGCCCTGGCTGCCCCGTTCCAGGCCTCCATCGACCGCTACCTGGTCGAGGACATGCTCTTCACCGACTGCCGCTGCGATGGGCTCTCCCTGGAGCGCAACGTCGCGCGCATCTCCACGGACACCATGCGGCACTATGCGCTTCAGGTGTTCGTCGAAGGCAACGCCGGCGTGGTCGAAGGCATGCGGCACAACCCGATGCCGCAACAGGGCGGCATCCTGCTCACGGACCTTGGGCAGCCCGTCCACATGCACCGGGGTGGCGTGCGCGCGCTCTCGGTCTTCGTGCCGCGCACGATGATGGATTCCATCTTTCTCGGCGCCGAGGCCGCGCACGGGCGCATCGCGCAAACCAACACGCCGCTGACCCGGCTGGCCGTGGAGCATCTGACCGCGCTGAGCCGCGAGATCCCCGGCATGGCACCGCAAGCGGCTGCCGAGGCCATGCACGCCAGCGTGCAACTGCTCACCGCCGCCTTTCGCAAAGGCGCGCGCCTTGAGGAAGGCGCCCGCGCCGCCGCGCGCAGCGCCATGCTGGCCCGGGCACGCCGGCTGATCGACGCCGACCCCGGCGCGGCGGGCCTGTCCCCCGACAAACTGCTCGCCAAGATGGAGATTTCCCGCCCAACCCTATATCGATTGCATCGGACTTCACCCGGGCGTTTCGCCGATCCCTGGGCATGTCGCCCAGCGACCTGCGCGCCTATGCCACCAGCCCCGAGAACACCCAACTCAGGCAAGCCGCGTTCGCGGTGCAAGGCGATGCCTTCCAGCAGTGGCTGCATCGGCAACAGTTCTGAGTTTTGAGCTGCGCGCCAACGGCCACTGCATCGCCATCTCAGGCCTAGTAGTACTCCGCCTCGCAAAGCTCCGTCTCGTGCGGCCTTACCTGAAAATCGGCCATGGTCAGCCATTGGCTGATAAAACGCCCCATGGCGTTCAGCAGCACGTCGGAAGCCAATCCGGCAGCTCCGGCCACTGCCGGACAAATAATCAGGTTTGTACCTTCGCTGACATAAACGCGCAATTCCCTCGCCTGATCGGCCGGCTGTAATGTGTGCGTGGTAAATGGCACCCCCCGCATGCCGAAGGCCTGAACGTAATCCGCCTCGAAGCGCTCGCCAAGGCAGACCACCACCTTGGGCCGCTCGCGCCGGCGCAACTGGGCGATAAAACGGAACCGGGCACCATTACGGCACAGCGCGAGGTATCTGGATTTGGGGTTCAGCTCCGGCTGGTTGCCGTGCAGTTGCGTCCACGGCAACCCGTTCTCCGACCGGATGGCCAATGGGAACAAGCTCAGCTTGAAATCCCATCCGCGCGGCCGGTAAAGATATTGCGCAAGGTAGCGCTGCCAATCGCCGCTATCGTCCCGGCCGAACAGCACCATCTCCCGGGCCGCCGCCATGATGCGCGCGATGCGCTGGTGCGTTTGCCATTTGCTCATCTCGTGCAGATGACGCAGCCTGAACTGCGCATCCCACGCCGGTACCTCACGCACGGGGACAAGCTCCGCGGGCAGCCGCGTGCTATCCGAAGTCGGCATGCTGTCGCAGAACCAAACCGCGCTGGCCGGACTCCCCCCCTCCATGCCCACGTAGGAAGCAAAGTAAGCATCGAGCTGCTCACGGCTCAGGGGGCCCCCGCCCTGCTCCGTCATTCCAGACATTTCAGAAAAACCAGAGAAACCAGAGAAACCAGATACATCAGCCATAACCAACACCCCCATCATTCCCGTCGTGCGCCTAATGACCCGTCAAGACACCGGATCGCTGCCGGCATTGCCCCGGTTGCGTCGGTTCCCCCTCTCATCGAGTTCAAGGGCAGGGGTCACCAAGCATCCCCCTTTCGCGCACGCCTTATAGACAATGGTCTCTACGTCCAAGATTAAAGCCACTCCMGCGCGGCTCTTGACCGTGCGTCTCACTTTTTGGCGATTGGCTCGGTCATTGGCGCGATGATTGGCCCGGTGACGGGCCCCAAATTGGCAGCTAAGCCACGCCGGCAGCCCGGCACGCCAGCGCTTGGGCCAGGTAGTTCAGCCACCCGGCCATCCCCGCCAACAGAAAAAGCGCCGGAAAAAACACTTGCCGCCTTCGCCCGCAAGCCCCCTCCCCCGACGCCGGGCACTCGCGGTTACGCGCAGGGCGAGAAGGCGCTGCCGCTGGGCGGCGGCTATGAGAACCCGCTGCACCAGCAAAAGATGGAGCAAGCCGCGAGCCGCAAAACACAGCGAGAGAGATCGCAGCTCTCCCCCCGTACTTAATATCAGCATTCATCCGGCAATCCCCCCCTCTGAAGCAGGGATAGAAAATTCAAAGAAAAAAAGCACCAGTTTTTATAAAAATGGCTCTCCAGGCTTTCACGCGGGTACTGCACGCGGGTGCAAGTGGCAGGAGGCAAAACGCTGGCTTTCTCCCCTCTCCCATGATGTGGGAGAGGGGAGCTACGGCAACGCTGGATTTAGCCCAGCGATAAATCGACCCACACGAAAGTCGGATGAACCATAAAAATCAAATATCGACCTCGATACAAACTCGATACATCATTGAACAATCCACGCACCAACATCACCCATCGGCACCAAAACCTCCCTCCCCGTGCACAAGTCCCGAGCGCAATGCACGCCCTCGCCAGCAACCCCGCGCCATGACGCCGACAATCCCCTCGCGTTCCCTTCTCTCGCAGGGTACCGGTAGATGTCGCTGCGCCGCACTATCTGCCCCATCGATAAGACGAGCAAACCGGCGCCCATGGCGCCTGTTTAAAACGAAGCGACGAGTTTCCAGCGACGCGTCCCTGCATGGGCGACGCACGGGCGCAAGGGTCAGCCGCCCCCAAGCGCCACGGAATCGGCTGCACACGCTGCAGCCAGCGCCGACTTCCTTCGTCCGATCAAAAACGCCATGCCATTTGAGACAGCGCGCATGGCCGGGCCGACGTAGTCAATGGCACGTCGCCTTTACCAATTGGGGATAAATGGTTCGGCCGCACAAACGTGCGGCGGGATTGCGAACGCTTTCGGGGAAGATCATGGGAGTTTATCGCGACATGTTTACCAGGCATCACGACCAGCTAACGCTGGCCGCACGCCTGCTGGACGTAGGCGTCATCTGGATTGCCGGCTACCTGGCAACCGAACTGCGCTTCGCAACGGACGCCACGCCCAACGCGCCCATCCACCAGTTCATCCAGTATTTCGGCTGCACCGTCGCGTTCATCGTACTGCCCGCGTTCGACCTGTACGCCTCCTGGCGCGGCCGCAGCAGCTTCTCGCTCTTCACGCGCATGCTGGCCGGCTGGACCCTGGTCTGGCTGATCAGCATCCTGGTCTGCTTCCTCCTTCATCAAGCCGACTCTCTCTCGCGCCTTTGGGCCACCTACTGGTATGTTGGCTCCATGGTCGGCTTGCTGGCGCTGCACATCGCCAGCCGCGCCTTCCTGAGCCTGGCCCGCGGTACCGGCGTGAACACCAAGCACGTACTGATCGTGGGCTACGGCCGCACCGGCGAAGAAATGTACCGCCGCGCCACCGCCAACCGCCGCACCGGCTACCGGGTGGGTGGCATCTACGCGTCGGCAGACGAAGCCACCCCGGCCGGTGTGCTGCGCGTGGAAGACAGCGCCAAGATTGCGGACTTCGCGCGCCAGCACAAGATTGATGAAGTCTGGATCACGCTCCCCATGAGCGCCACCCGCCAGATGCAGAACATTGCGT
>NZ_JBFTSF010000455.1:0-6176 GCF_056399905.1 Cupriavidus sp. 01L46 | reverse complement strand
GGCCTACACCGAGACCGGCGCCGATGCGCTGAGCCTGGCGGTCGCGAAGAACTCGGCGCGCGAACTGATCCTGTCCACGGAGGCCCGCCTGAACCAGTCGCTGACCGAGCACGCCATGTTCAGCGCCAACCTTGGCGTGGGGTATGACGCGCTGGCGCGGCAGTCGGCCATCACCGCGGGCTACGTGGGTGGCGGCGCCCAGTTCGTCACGCGCGGCATGGCGCCGTCGCGCTGGCTGATGCGTGCGGGCCTGGGCTTTGTCGTCACCAGCAGCAAGGCGATGGAAGTCAGCGTGCGCTATGACGCGGAAGTGCGCGAGCGCTTTACCAACCAGACCGCTTCGGTAAAGGTCCGCCTGCCGTTCTGATTGGATTGTCATTGCAGTGAGGCGGGATGCCGCTTGGCGTCCCGCCTTCGTCTGCCGTGCACGGGACGCCACCCGTGCGCGGCATTCGCTTCGCTCCGGCCCGTCTTCCCCCTTTATTCCCCGGATTGCCGCCGCGCCCGCGGCACTATCATGGCGGCCGACGCCGGCATCGGCCCCCTTGCCGATGCCCAAGGCAACTTCATACCCATGGCCTTCTACTCGATGACCGACGAGCATCCTCACGCCAGCGGCGACGCCGCTGCCCCGGCCCAGCCGCTTCCCGCGCGCGGCCTGGCCGTGGGCGTCTTCGACCTGTTCCATGTCGGCCACCTGCGCTACCTGCAATTTGCACGCGCGCGTTGCCAGACCCTGGTCGTCGCGGTGACGCGCGACGCCACCGTACTAGCGAAGAAGCAACGCGCCCCCGCCATGCCGGAAACCGAGCGCATGGAGATCGTGCGCGGCCTGGGCTGGGTGAATCAGGCGCTGCCCCAGCTTGGCAGCCTGGACGACACCGAGACCGCGCAACGCTGGCTGGCCAGGCTGGCGATCAACCATGTCTTCATTGGCGAAGACTGGCGCGGCAGCGCGCGCTGGGAGCGCCTGGCGCCGCGCCTKGCCGCGCAGGGCATCGGGCTGACCTGGACGCCGCGCGCCAGCGAGGTATCCACCACGGCGCTGCGCGAGCGCATCCTGAACAGCCTGCCGGCGTGAGGCCTGGGTAATGCCAACCATCACAGCCGGCCTGAACGGCCTGGGCCGCTTCGGCCYGCATCTATTGCGGGCCTGGCTGGACCTGCCCGATCCACCCGTGCGCATCACGGCCATCAACGACGCGCATCACACGCTGGCCTCGGCCGTGCGCGTGCTGGCCGAAGACACGAAGGTTTCCTTCTCCGACTGCCAGATCCGCGCCGAGGGCGATGCCCTGCTCATCGCCAGGCATGGACAAGCCACGCTGCATATTGCCTATAGCCACGGCCCGGCGGAGCACGCTCCCTGGCTCGGCCAGACCAACTGGTGGCTGGAGTGCTCGGGTGCGTACCCGGGTGCGCGGCAATGCCGCCGCTTCCTCGCCGGGCAAACCCGGCGCGTGCTGGTCTCGGCCACCTGCCACGATGCCGACCAGACGCTGGTGTTCGGCTACAACCATGCGTCCGTCGACCCGGCGGCCGAGGTGATTTCCTATGGCTCCTGCAACCCGCATCCCGAGCGCCGCGCGTGCACGCTGGAAACCGAAGGGCCCCGGCTGCTGCCCTTCCTCGCGCCGGCGGCGTTTCGCGTGGACTATGTGCTGATTCCCTATACCGGTGTGTCGCTGATCGACTTTCGCTTCGGGCTCGCCAGGCCCCCATCGGAGGCCGGGCTGCTGGATGCGCTGGACGCTGCGTGCGCCAGCGGCGAGCTCAAGGGACTGGTCCGGCTCTCGCCCGTCGATGCCGGGCCGCAGGCCTTTGCCCTGAGCCCGGAATCCGTCGTGCTGCTGCGGCCGCGCGCACGGCTGGCGGGCAACCGGCTGGTACTGCCGGCCTGCTTCGACAACGAGAACTCAGCCACCCGCTACCTGGACCTGCTCGCCTTCATGGCGCGGCGCGGCGGCTGACGCGTCAAATCACCCGGTGCGGATGCGCGCCGGCGACGTGGCCGTCCAGTATGCTGGCAATCCGCAGCAGCAAGCCATCCTCCGGCGTATGCCGCTCCAGCACGAGATGCGTCAGGCGCAATGCCTTTTCCCAGTAGCCGTTGAGGCAGGCGTTGGTAATGCGCGAATACGCATACCACTGCGTCAACGCGGAAAATCCGACCAGGTTGTGGGCCCCGATGATGGTATCGAAGGCGGGGTCCGGAAGACGCCACGCCTTGCCGTAGAACGCTTCCAACCACGTTTCGGGATCCTGCAGGCGCCAGACTTCGCCAGCCGGCCCGGCATGGCGCTCCAGCCGCAGCGGGCCGGGAAAACGCGTGACGCGCTGATGGCTGGCGGGCGTGCCGTGGTTGATCCAGAAGCCACCCAGCAGGCTCGCGCCATCCGCTTGCGGCGCCAACCCGCAAAGATCGAGGACCACGTCCCGCGCCGGGTGGTGATAAGTCGCCATGTTGTCGATGGGAAAGACCTGCGGCGGGCGCTGCCAGCGGCAAGCACGCCATCCTCCACGCGCCGCTGATGGAGCAGCGCCCCGCCCAGGAAAAACAGCCAGTACGGACGCAGCGCCGGGTGCACATCGGGCGCCGCCAGCAGGTTCTGGCAGACGGTCTGGACGAGGCCGGGCTGCCCCAGCTCCAGCCCAAGGTGGCACCACCTGCGAATATCGTCAGGGGGAATCACGCCGCCTGCCTGCAAGCGTTGTGACAGCGCGTTGAACTCAGCAGCAGCGGACAGGCCGGAACCGGCTTGACCCGAGGGTGTTGATTGCTGGGCTGCCATGACTACTCAATCGTGACCACGATGGCCACGCGCCGGTTCTCCGCGCGGCCCGTGGCAATGCGGTTGTCCGCCACCGGCTTGCTCTTGCCCAGCCCGCGCACCTGGATGTTCTC
Source organism: Cupriavidus sp. 01L46 (assembly GCF_056399905.1). Lineage (NCBI taxonomy): Bacteria > Pseudomonadati > Pseudomonadota > Betaproteobacteria > Burkholderiales > Burkholderiaceae > Cupriavidus > Cupriavidus sp. 01L46. The sequence goes on along the minus strand of NZ_JBFTSF010000455.1, from coordinate 3,271 downwards.
GGCCTGGAACCCCGTGGTGGCGAGCACCTTCGCCACCGCCTCCGCGCGCCGGACCGACAGCTGCTGGTTGTAGTCAGCCGGGCCGGAGTCATCCGTGTGCCCGTCCAGGCGCACATGATCGATGCCCGCGCCCAATAGCGCCAGGCCGATCCGCTGCACCGCCCCTTGCCGGTCTGCGCTGATCACGTCTTCGTTCAGGCCGAACAGCACCTTCTCGGACAGGCCAAGCTCCCAGCMGTTCTCGGTCATCTGGAACCCTTGCGACTGCAGCGCCTCGACTTGCGCGGGCATGAGCTTCGGGGCCGGCACCGACTGGCAGGCAGCAAGCGCAAGGGTGATGGCAATCATGGCGGCAGCGATGCCGCGGCTGCCAGCGGCTCGCAAGTTCAATAGCATGAAAGATGCTCCTAATCTTGTTCTTGTTTTCGTTCTTGTTTTATTTCTCGTTGTCTTCGCACTCGGACGCCGTGGCGGGCCCGGATTTCGCCAGCCGCGGCTCCGCGCTCTCCCAGCCGCCTCCCGACCTGCGCTTGGCCCGGTACATGGCCTCGTCCGCCGTGTGCATCAGGGTGGCGGCAGTCTGGGCATGAAGCGGAAACACGGACAACCCGATGCTCAGCGAGGCGCCGATGCTGGTGCCGCTCGACAGTTGCACCGGGTCCTTCATGCGAAGCAGGATATGCTCCGCGACCTGGATGATGTCGGCAGGCTTGCGCAGCGCGGTGAGCAGTACCGCAAACTCATCGCCGCCGAGCCTGGCGACCAGGTCGCCCTCGCGCACGCAGGAACGGATGCGCCGGGCAATGTCGGACAACACCTCGTCCCCGGCGGCATGGCCAAAGTTGTCGTTGATCTCCTTGAACGCGTCGCTGTCCAGGTAGAGCACGCCCGCATATCCCTTGGAGGTGCCGGCAAAGCGCACGGCCCGATGCAGCGCATCCTCGAACGCCGCCCGATTGAGCAGGCCGGTCAGGCTGTCGTGGCTGGCGCGGTGCGCCAGCGACCTGTTCTCGTGCTGGAGCTGGTTCTGCCAGGTCTCCAGTTCGTCGAGCAGGCCGTTGAAATCCTCCCCGAGCGCATTGAGCTCGGCAATATGCGCTGGCGGCGTGCGCTGGTCGAAAGCGCGCTCMGAGCGCACGGCATGGGCCACGCGCATGAGGTTGCGCACCGGCTCGATGATATGGACCAGCATGCGGCTCGACATATAGTGCGCGCTGACCGCGGTGAGCACCAGGCAAGCCAGCAGCCCCAGCAGCCCGCTGAGCACAAAGCGCAAGAGGTTGCCGGTGTCGGCGGTCAGGCGGACGGTGCCCACCGCCTGCGTTTCATGCAGGATCTCCTGCTCCACCGGGCCGAGCGCCATCACGCGGCTGGCCAGGCGCTGCAGGCCGGGAAACCGCTCGTCGTCCGGGCGCTGCCACTCGGCCAGCAGCCGGTTGTCCTTGTCATAGACGCGGGCCTGGGCCACCTCCGTCGCGGCGATTGCCACCAGCGCCTCGTTGGCGGCCGCCTGGTCGCGGAACACCACCGGCGCTTCCAGCGTGTACGCCACGGAGCGGGCAACCAGGTGCAGGTTGTGGTCGGCATAGACGCGCAGCGCGGCCAGCCCGAGCGCGGTCAGCGAGATGCCCGCCGTGCACACGGCGATCAACGCCACGCTGAGATGAATGCGGCGCAGCGTGTTGTACAGCGTCGGACGCGATCTCGTCGCGTCGGGCCGCAAAGGCAGCTTCATGGCGATGGCCCCCGGCGGCGGCCAAGCTGCAATACGGCCGGATGGATATGGATGCCGCTGCGGGCAACGGCATCCAGGTTGACGCGGAACGAGACGTGGCCATCGACCACGTTGAGGCAGAACATGCTGCCGATCTCGCACTCGTAGTCTTCTTCCGTGATGACAAGGACCGGGCGCCCGATCAGCTCCGTCGACAGTTTCTTGCGCCGGGCATCCGTCATGGGCCCGAGGTAGACGGAATCGCAGCCCGCGGTGGACACGCCATCCTGCAGGTCGATGCGCCTGGATTGCACGGAGCGGCCAGTTGCCAGGACGCCGCCCTCCGCAAGCTTGGCGCCGTAGCGGGCCGAGCCGTCCACGCACAGGCGCAGGACTTCCCGCTCGGTTGGCCAGCGCGCATAGCCAAGCAGGCTGAACACCACCCGCGCCACCGCCTCGGCGCGCGGGGGGGCCGTGTCCGCAGCGGTGTGCTGCGACTGCGCGCAGAGGATGGCGGCAAGCAGGGCTGGCAGCAAGCGCGGCAGGCGCGAATGCTTGCGGCCGCGGCTTGGACTGGCTGGGGCGGTAGCCGTTTGAAGAGGCAAGTGGTGAGGCCTACCAAGTCATGCGTTGGGGGGAACGTCGCATCGCGCAGCGAGCAATGCGACCTGACCTGGCTAGCACGATCAAGCACGGATTCCGGCCCGGCGCGAACGCCACCGGAAAGCCTTGCTAGCCCAAACCCTTTAACGGCGCGCCCGCTTTTATATTTACCCCTTATTTCTGGCGCGATGCGGCCGGTGACGCCGACGCCACGCCCGAGACTTGCCGCAGCATCGCCATGGGGCCGAGCCGCTCGATGGTGCGCATCTGTGCCTCGTCCCGCACAAAGAACGATCCGGCAAACCCGAGCGTATTGACCGAAATGCCCTCGACGGACTCCGCCGACCTTGGCACGAGCAGCATCCCAAGCGGCGTGACAAGCAGGTTGTATGGCGCCAGCGGCTGCGATGCTCCATCCACGTCGATCACCCGCACGCCGGCCGCCTCCAGCAGCGCGCGATAGCGCGCAAGTGCGGTGCGCGCCAGATCCGGGCCGCGGGCCGCCGGCAAAGCCAGYGGCGCGAACGCATGCGAGAACGCCAGCCCCGGCACGATGCCGACGGCGCCATCGATGCGCGCGGCCGCAAGCAGCGGCGCGATGGGCAGCGCCGGGCCTTCGCTGGCAAGCGGCAGCGGCACCAGTTGCAGGTGCTTGTGGCACTGGCTTGCGCCGGCCGCCGCGCCCCCGTTATAGAAGCCAAGGCCATCGAACTCGGCCATGCAGGCAAGCAGCGCCTCGAAATCCGCCAGGTTGAGCAGCGCGTCCTGCGGCTCGAAGCGGCGGGTAACGATCAGCAGGTGATGGTCCAGGACATTGAACTTGTTCAGCAGCGCGAGATGGGTCTCGGAGCCAGGTTGAGCAGCGCGTCCTGCGGCTCGAAGCGGCGGGTAACGATCAGCAGGTGATGGTCCAGGACATTGAACTTGTTCAGCAGCGCGAGATGGGTCTCGGAG
>NZ_JBFTSF010000454.1:0-3595 GCF_056399905.1 Cupriavidus sp. 01L46 | reverse complement strand
CTCAACAGGAGTGCGCATGGATACCGCAAAAATCTTCTGGTCTGGACGATCACAAGCCGTACGCTTGCCGAAAGACTTCCGTTTCGAGGCAAGCGAGGTGCGCATTCGCCGCCATGGCAACGCCGTCATCCTGGAGCCTATTGTCAGCGATTGGGCGTGGCTGGATCCCATCGTCGGCCCGCTGGACGAAGACTTCGCGCAGGCGGCAAGCGAGCAGCCCGCGGAGCAGAGCCGGCCAGAACTGGATTTTTTTAAGTGAAATTCCTGCTCGACAGCAATGCCGTCATTGCACTCCTGAGAGGTCACGCAGGCTTTCTGAAACGATTGCGGCAACACCAGCCGCAAGATTTCGGCATCCCGGCCATTGTGGCGCACGAGCTATTCTATGGCGCGTTCAAAAGCCAACGCGCCACGGAAAACCTCGCTCGGGTCGAAGGGTTGCAATTCGAGGTGCTGGACTTCGACCGCGAAGATGCGCGCCACGCCGGTGAGTTGCGAGCGGCGCTCGCCACAGCCGGCACGCCAATTGGTCCTTACGATGTACTGATTGCGGGCCAGRCCCGCGCCCGCGCCCTGACACTTGTCACCCACAACACCCGCGAGTTTCAACGCGTAGCTGGCCTGCGCGTCGAGGACTGGGAGGGCTGATACCGAGAGAGAGCGCGCGCGCTGGCTCTCTCCCTCCTCGCGCGATACGCTCAGCCTGCCACGCGCGGCTTCACACGTCCTGCTGCATCCTTGGCGCGCACGCGGGCCGCTTCCACATCGGCGTCATACGCCAGCGCCACGCCCATGCGGCGCTTGGTGAAGCTCTCCGGCTTGCCGAACAGGCGCAGCTCGGTCTGCGGTACGCGCAGCGCCTCGTCCACGCCGTCGAACACCACGCCTTGCGCATCCACGCCACCATAGATCACCGCGCTGGCGCCCGGGCTTTTGAGCGCCGTGCTGACCGGCAGGCCGAGAATGGCGCGCGCGTGCAGCTCGAACTCGTTCTGCCACTGGGTGATCATGGTCACCATGCCGGTGTCGTGCGGACGCGGGCTGACCTCGCTGAACCAGACCTGCTCGCCCTTGACGAACAGCTCCACGCCGAACAGGCCCTGTCCGCCCAGGTTGGCGGTGACGGCCTGCGCAATCTGCTGGGATGTTTGCAGCGCGGCCGGATGCATCGGATGCGGCTGCCAGCTTTCCACGTAATCCCCGCTGACCTGCACGTGGCCGATCGGCTCGCAGAACTGCGTTTCCACCTGGCCGTCGGCGCCGATCGCGCGCACCGTCAGCAGCGTGATTTCGTAGTCGAAGTCGATGAAGCCTTCCACGATCACGCGGCCGTGGCTGACACGGCCGCCGGCCATGGCGTAGTCCCATGCGGCCTTGACGTCGGCGGGGCCGTCGATCTTGCTCTGGCCCTTGCCGGAGCTGCTCATTACCGGCTTGACCACGCACGGGTAGCCGATGCCGCCATCGATGGCCGCCTGCAGCTCTTGCAGCGAGTCGCAGAACTTGTAGGGGCTGGTGGGCACGCCGAGCGTCTCCGCGGCCAGGCGGCGGATGCCTTCGCGGTCCATGGTCAGGCGCGCCGCGCGCGCCGTGGGAATGACGCGCACCACGCCGGCGGCTTCCAGTGTCTCCAGCATCTGCGTGGCAATGGCCTCGATCTCCGGCACCACCAGGTCCGGCTTCTCGGCTTCGATCAGCGCCTTGAGCTGGTCCGGGTCGCTCATGGAAATGGTGCGCGCGTGGTGCGCCACCTGCTGGCCAGGCGCATCGGCATAGCGATCCACCGCAATCGTTTCAACGCCGAGCCGTTGCAGCGCGATCAGGACTTCCTTGCCGAGCTCGCCGGAGCCCAGCAGCATGACTTTGGTCGCGCCGGGCGAGAGAGGGGTGCCGATAGTGGTCATGTGGGACCCTTGGGATCAAGTAAAAGGAGCGATTGTACGTGGACCGAAAGAGCGCGCCCAGGCAGGCCGGCGATCCGGAGGGCTTTGGCGCCAGCAAGCCGATTGCCGACAATGCCAGCGAGGAAGGCCGCGGCAAGAACCGGAGGGTGGAACTGGTGCGCGTGGCCGCCTGAAGGACGACCTTGCCGAAATCCACGGAGCCAATACACTAGGTCAGTCGGCCTGCTCTCGGCAGGCCTCCCAAGGAATGACCATGAAGATTGATCTCACGGGCAAGATCGCCCTTGTTTCAGGATCCACCGCCGGCATCGGCTTCGCAACGGCCAAGGGGCTCGCCGGCGCGGGCRCCAGCGTCATCGTCAACGGGCGCAGCGAGGCCACGGTGGACAAGGCCCTGCAAGCGCTGCGCGCCGCTGTTGCCGGCGCTGACGTGACGGGTTTCGTCGGCGACCTTGCCGCCCCCGAGGTCTGCGCCCGCCTGGTAGCGATGCATCCCCGGGTGGATGTGCTGGTGAATAACCTTGGCATCTTCCAGCCGCAGGACTTCTTTGAGACCCCCGACAGCGAGTGGACCCGATTCTTCGAGACCAACGTCATGTCGGGCGTGCGGCTGTCGCGGGCCTATGCGCCGTCCATGGCCGAGCGTAAATGGGGACGGATCGTGTTCGTCTCGTCGGAATCGGCACTGAATATCCCCGCCGACATGATCCACTACGGCTTTTCCAAGACCGCGCAACTCGCGGTCTCGCGCGGGCTAGCCAAGCGGCTTGCCGGTACCGGCGTGACCGTCAATGCGGTGCTGCCAGGCCCCACGCTGTCGGAAGGCGTCACCGACATGCTCAAGGATGCCATTGCAGGCTCAGGGCAATCCGCCGAAGCCGTGGCAGCGGACTTCGTCAAGACACACCGTTCCACCTCGATCATCCAGCGTGCCGCCAGCGTCGAAGAAGTCGCCAACATGATCGTCTATGCCTGCTCCCCGCAAGCTTCGGCCACCACCGGCGCCGCGTTGCGCGTGGATGGCGGGGTCGTGGATACGATCGCCTGAGTCCTGCGCGCAGCCTTACTTGCGCGGCCATGCGGCCGCGCCTGCTGGCCGTTCCCGACGCTTGCGCTTCGCGCTGAATCTGTATAGGCTGAACTACGATTCAATCTATCTTAGTTAAGCTATGTCCCACATCAGCACGGGCGTCGAATACGGACTGCACTGCCTCCTGTTCCTCGCCGACCCGACGGCAAGCGTCAAGGAAGCCAGCGTGCGCGACCTGGCCGAGCTGCAAGGCGTCCCTGCCGAATACCTCGCAAAATTGTTCACCAAGCTGGCCAAGGCCAACCTGGTCGTGGCCACCGAAGGCATTCGCGGCGGCTTCACGCTGGCGCGGCCGGCGGCAAAGATCACGGTCATGGATGTCGTGCAAGCTATCGACGGCGACAAGGCGCTGTTCGACTGCCGCGATATCCGCGAGCGCTGCGCGCTGTTCGATGCATCGCCGCCCGCCTGGGCCACCCGTGGCACCTGCTCCATCGATGCCGTCATGCAGGCGGCACAAAAGGCGATGCGGCAGGAACTGGCCAAGCACACGCTTGCCGATCTCGCCGAGCGGACCCTCGTCAAGGCGCCAGCCAACTTCGGCCCGCACGTAGTGCGATGGCTTGCCGACCGCGCCACCCACCGGCGTGGCGAGCGCGAT
>NZ_JBFTSF010000453.1:0-3636 GCF_056399905.1 Cupriavidus sp. 01L46 | reverse complement strand
GTTTCACAGCCTACGCTTTTGCTTTGGGGGGATGCGGACCCAATCAGCCCCGTCGCTGTCGGCCAGCAGTTGCTTGAGCTACTTCCCCACGCGCACTTGCACGTAATTCCAGGCGGTAATCACGATCTGGCTCGCGATCACGCGCTAAAGCTCGCTCCTCTAATCGATGTCCACCTATCAAGTGGCAGTCTTGGATATTGAGCATCAAGCATGACAGTTGGTGTGTCGTTGTCTTGAGTCGCAAGTGAACGGCCGGGATCGGGAAAGGCGAGTGTTCCTTGTGGTGGTCGCATGAGGACTACCAGGATGCGGCTAACGCTTCGCTCGACTCATCGGACCTGTTGAGGCCGAGCACCGTTGTGCCCCAGCCCGCAAGCGGAACCCTCTCCGCATCAGTCGCCGTGCGCCGCCGGCGCGCCCAGGCTCACGTCGACGGGCCCGAGACCATCCGATAGCTCAGGGGGGCACACGCGGCGGCGATCGCGGCCGGCACCCGCCGCCGCAGCCAGGCGTGCGCCGGGTCGGCTGCGTGACGCGGATGCCATGTCATGACCACCGTCTCGCCGCGTGGCAGGAATGGCAGCGGCACCACCACGAGGCCGAGGCCGGGCGCCATCGCTCGCGCCAGTCGCTCGCTGAGCGTGGCGACGAAGTCGCCCCGTGCGGCGATGACAGGCGCGGCGCTGCACGTCAATGTACAACTGTGCTGCGTAGCGGTGCGCGGTCGCAGGGCGGGCGGCGAAAGGATGACCGGCGCGCACGACCGCGATCAGCGCTTGGGGGAACAGGTCAACGACTTCGATCTCCGGTTCTCGCGGCCTGCAACCGCCGAATCGACACCATGACCGTGAACAACCAACGACGCGAGTTCTTCCGCAAGGCCGGCGGCACCATCGGTGCCGCCTCCACCCTGACCGTGCTGCCGCCGTCCATCCGGCGGGCGCAGACGGTGCCGGCCACCGTCGAGACCCACATCATCCAGGACGTCAACCCCATGAGCACACACCAAGAACCGCCTCCGCACGTGCTGAAGAACGGCGAGGTCGAGATCCTGTACCGCCGCTTCGCCAACGGAACTCCCCTGATCCTGCTTCATGAGTTTCCGGACCAGGAAGGAACCTGCTCTGCACAGGTGGAGGATCTGGCGCGCGACCACCTCGTAGTTAGACCAAGGCTGCCCGGCTACCCGCCGAGGAGTGCACCGACGGATCCGGCGCAATATGCACTGCCGGTTCCTGCCGTGCTCGTGGGCCACGATTGGGGCGGCGCTTGCCCAGGTCTGCGCGTTGCGACGCCCGGACCTGGTGGCAGGTCTTGTCATGCTCAACGCTCCACCGCTGTCCCGCCTCGACTCGGTGGATTTCAGGTGATTCGCACACGCATGCTAATGGGGGCGATTTCAGCCGCCGCTTTCGCCGCTGCCACCAACCTTGCCTTGGCTACGGTCAATGACCATGTAGGACGGCCACCTGTCGGCACAGTTCAGCCGAACGGCAATGCCTGCAGCGAACTTGCGGGCGACCCGCTGGACAACGCGCGCGAAGCCGGCGGCACACTCTACGGGTATCGCGTCTGAGGGCGAGTTTCAATACTGGTCATTCGTGACCATAGAACAGCCCGGTCAACGTTCCGCCAAGAACTTGCATTGCGCGCCACTGGGCGAGTAAATGGCCCGCGACCGTCGCCTCCACGCAGATAGCGGATTTCCAATTACGAAACAGGGTTGAGCCGTTCTCGGCCCAGCGCACTAACGCCGAAGATCCTCCTGATTGCCGCAGACCCAGCCCAAATGAAGTGCGATACCCTCGTGCTCGCACGCCTCATTGCTCTGGTTTGGCTTGGCAGCAGTGCCATGGCGAAGCCCGCTTGTGGACGTACCCTCGATGGGGGGTTAGGATCCTCACGCAGGCCCACACACTTCAGGAGAACTCATGTTTGACCACGTCAAGTTCGGAGTCAGCGACTATGCAGCAAGCAAAGCGTTCTTTCTCAAGGCACTCGAACCGCTCGGCATAGCTATTGTCTCGGAGGGGCCGCCGACGTACGGTGTCGAGCTCAGCCCAAAGGGTAAGGCTTCATTGTGCCTGTACCAAGCCGAGGAGAAGCCAGCGCATCTTCACTTGGCGTTCACGGCCGAGAATCGCCAGCAGGTCGAAGCTTTCTATCGCGCGGCTCTGGAGGCGGGTGGCAAAGACAATGGTGCGCCTGGTCTGCGACCGCACTACCACGCGAACTACTATGCAGCGTTCGTCATTGGTCCGGACGGTCACAACATCGAAGTGGTTTGCCACGAACCCGGAGCCMTGACGTAATGTATCCCGCAGAACCTGCGAGATAAGTTGGACTGCGATGGGGCAGAAGCCCCCAATGTTGGCAGCTCACGAGATCGGCGCCGCTTTCCACGAAGTCGATCGGCAGTCCGCCGTGTCGAACTTCCGTCAGGTCACCCACGCATCCGCAACAGATCAGCGTAAGAGACCAGCTTGCGTTTCTCATTAGCAAGCGTCTTTCGTTTGGCCGCCGAGCGGGTTGGTTGGTCGCGCTCGAACTTGGCGGCGGCGCGTACGCCCTCCCGCGTGTAGGTCCGCGCGGCCTTGGCTTCCGCCTTCAGGCGTTCAGCCGCTAGTCGCGCTAGCATTGCGGAACGTGCCTCCGCCAGAGCGCCGCGGCCGAGCAGCAAGAACGCGGCCTCACCCACGCTGCGTGGCGCGGGACTATGGCGCCGCAGTCAATTCGCGCTCGAACTCACGGATCACCGGGTTGCCGAGGATGGCATCCCTTCCCGCTTCGATCAAGCGATCGACGTCCCTCTCGGGCAGATGAAGTCTGGTCGGCAGATCGTTCAGACTTGCAGCACGCTCCTTGTCGAGGGCCTCAAACGAGATCCGCGTGACGAAGAATTCGACTTCGTCGCACCGCCAGCCCGGGAGGCGTGCGGCGATTTCCTGCTGCCGGGAATGCGGCATCCCACACCGATAGGCCACGAGGTCGTCGCGCCATTGCTTCATCATGGGAACGAAAGCGTCATAGCTCATTCGAACGTTGGTCGCCATTGCCGCGTCGATGGYCGCGCTTGCGACTTCGATTCCGGATGGGCCAGCCTGGCTTTGGTTCCAATCGCCGCGTGGGCCCTGACCGGCGTCAACAACGATGAAAAGTTGCCGCCGCACCTTGATCGCGTCGCTCTCGCTCATGGGACCGTAAGCCGTGCCCAGCAGCAGGCGCGATTGCAGAATGGCGGCCAAGCCGTAGTTGTCGGTCACCCCGCCGTCGACCAGCTTGATGTACTTCCCCTTCGAAGTATCCCGGTGACCGCGAACGGCGTTTGCCAACGCGCCAAAGAGCAGCGATCGCCCAGGCGCCTGGGCCTGGTCAAGGTTCGGCAGCGGTGCACTACAAGCCTCGGGATGCTTTTGAAGGATGATCGGTGCGAAGAAAAGCGGGACCGCCATGGATGCGGCGACGGCCTCGGAAACGGGAAAGCTCGCAAGATCACTGCATAGTGCATCGAATGCCAACTGGCTGAACGGGAACGCAACCCGGTAGTAGACGTTCGTGGCGTTGATCCAAACGATTGGCTTGCCGCGGCGGAACATGTCGGCGTACGTCGCCCCCTTGAACACGTCTTCGTCGAGC
>NZ_JBFTSF010000452.1:0-3710 GCF_056399905.1 Cupriavidus sp. 01L46 | reverse complement strand
GGATAATCCAGCTTCTGGGTGATGGCCATGGTCGGCGCGGCGCCACCGGCCACACCGGCAGTGCGCGGCGACAGGCGCCCGTACATCACCTCAACCTGCGGATTGGGATAGGCACGCGCGCTGGTCACAGCGGCGCTGGCGGCATCCACGCCGGCCTGCGCCGCCTCCACGCCTTTGTTGGTGGACTGCGAAAGGGACAGCAGTTGCGGCAAGGTGAACGTTTCCGCCGCGAGAGCCGGCAAGGCTCCGAGCGACAGCAACGCCACCATGGAAAACATAGTGATCTGTTTGATCTGCATGACAAATGGGGGCAGGCGAAACGGCTGCGCGCCCGCCGCCGGCGCGCGCAAAAAGCGCGCGCCAACGGTCAGCCAGCGATCGCGGACGCGATCGGGCCAAGGCGCCCAGGCAATAGGAACGCAGCCCGGGCGCGCAAGGTGCGCGCCGGGGTTGCCAGGGCTGTCAGATCAGGGAGATGGGGGGCTTGAAGAACGCCGCGGGCAAAGGATCCGGGCGTGCGGGCAGCTCTTGCGCTATCTCGTTGGGGGGCAACGAAACACGCACGGTGTGCAGCGCGAAGAGCGCGCTGGATTCTTCGATCTCGTCGAGCATGTCGAGGGGGTCGAGCAAGTCGGCGGACCAGATCTCGCAGTAGCCGGGAGGATCGGCCTCCACCACCGCCGCCACCACCGCTGCCGCCATCGCTTCGCCCGCCAGGCCATCGTCGCCCGGCGCCACGACGCGCTCCAGGCCGGCACTAGCGTCCAGTTCGTCGAGGGTGCGGGAGAACGCCGGTTCGGCAATCAGGAATTCGGCGCGAACAGGATCAAATGCAGGCCCCGGCATACCGGCGTGCGTGTTCGCCGCGGCCCCGAAGGACAGCGCAGACAAGCACAGAACGGTGATCAGGAGCAGCAGGGATCGCATGAATCGGGGTAGAACGACTAGGGCCAAACCGGCGCGGATGGTGATAAATCAGCCATCCGGCGCCGATGGTGCACCACAGCATTGTAACGCGGATGTAAGTCATAGACCGGCAAAGGGCCGGGGCGTTCCGGTCAAGCGTGACAAAAGTTGCTTGCGTGCAGGCCGGGCTGGGCCGGGCCGGCGGCCCCGCTATGCGGGCGCTGCCACCGGGGGCCGCAGCGCCGCGCGCTCGATCTCCGCCAGCCACAGGACCAGTTCCCACCAGCGCGAGGCGGTGTTCTCATCCGGCCCGCCGCCAAAGCCCTCCAGCGCCGCCTCGAGGCGCAGCGCCGTCTCCGCCAGCCCGGCGCGCGACAACGCCGTGGCTAGTTCGCGAGCTCGCTCAAGCGCGGCCGGACGCTGGTTGCGCAAGCCCTGGCGCAGCCACTGCGCCAGCAGCGCCAGCGCGGCGCCGGCCAGGGCGGCATGCGGCACCGGTGCCGGCGCGACGCAGGCCGGCATGGGGCCGGGGCTGGCGGGCTCGGTCGCCAGCACCACGGCGCGGGCCTGGGTCATCAGGGCCAGCGGCTCCATTTCCAGGGCGCCGCCAATCACGCGCACCGTGCCCGCCACGCGCTGGATGGCGTCGCCTCCCGCCTCGGCGATGCGCAACACGCTTGCCAGCGCGTCAACGGCGCCGGGCGCGCCGCTGCCGTGGCGGTAGCGCAGCAGGCAGCGCTGGCCATCGGTGTCGAGCAGGCTGGCGAGCAAGGTCTGCGCGGCGGCGTCCCAGCCCCACTGCGCCACGGCCATCACGTCCAGCACGTGCAGGTGCCCGATGGCCTGGCGCGGCAGCAGGCAGGCGGGCGCGGCTTGCGTGAGGTGCTGGCGCAATGCCGCCACCGTGGCGAAGGCCAGCGGCGGCCGCAGGTCGTTCCAGGCTTGGGCGGAGAGCGGCAGCACATTGGTCTGGCGCGCGGCGCTGCCAATCTCCAGCAAGCCGTTGGCGCGGCGGCGCGCCGCGCGCGTGACCACCTGGCTGGCGGCCAGGCGGCCCATCGGATTGCCCGCCACGCGCCGCTGCACCAGCGGCACCGGCGGCGCGGCGCCCTCCGACCGGGGCCAGCTGCGCTCGAGCGCGACAACGCCCATGGTGTCGGGGTCCGCGAAGGCGATGGAGACCCCGCAGGCCGCATCGGGGTGGTCGCCGTCGTCCCACATGACGGCGCCCAGCGAAACCAGCTTGAGGTGGTCGAGCGCGACTTCGCCCTTGACGCCAAGGCCGAGGATCTGGCGCGCCGGCAACAGCGCCCCGGGCTGCCCGGCGGTGCTGGCGATGCTGGCCGATAGCGCGGCGGCCAGCCGGCCTTGCAGGCACGCCAGCGCATCCAGCAGGCGGCGCGGGTCATAGCGGGCACTGCGGTTGTGCTGGTCATCGAGCTGCGCCGCCAGCGCGTCGACGTCGGCGCTGACCCAGGCCGCGCCGAAATCGGCGGCCAGGCTGCGCATCAGGCCCAGGCGCGGGGCCAGCGCCAGCGGCGCCTGGGCCGTGCCTTCCGCCCACAGTTGCCGCGCCAGCGCATCGGCCGCGGCGGCAAGGGCGCGCAGCATGTCGACATCAGCCTGACGGGCATCGGCATCGGCATCGGCGTCATCCGGCTCCGGCGGCGCGATCTCCACCGTGGCATCGACCTGGCCGCGATGGCGACCGGCCGCAGCGCGAAAGGCCCAGGCCGCCAGCGCCACGTGGGCGCAACTGCTGCCCTCCTGGCAATCGCAACGCGCGTGGCCAAGGCTGTGGCGCGAGAAAAACCGCACCGTGCACATCGGCAGGTGCGCGGTGGGCACCGGCGCTTCCACGCGCCAGCCGGCCAGCCGCGCCACCGGCCGCGCGCGTGCCAGCTCGGCGGCCTGGCGCAGCGTGGCCGGGCGCAACGCGGCGTGCAACGCGGCGTCGTCGAAATCCGCCGGGGACCATGGGCCGCCGGCTAGCCCTTCGGGCGTGGTGACGGGCGTGGTGACGGGCGGGGTGACGGGCGGGGTGACGGGCGGGGTGACGGGCGGGGTGACGGGCATATGGGCACTACCCTCTTCCACGCTGGCCTGCGTGCCCTCGCCCGACGGCTGGTCCGCGCTGGCCACATCCCGGCAGGCCTGCTGGTAAGCCAGCACCAGCAGGATGCGGTGACGGCAGAGGCCAGAAGCAATGCAGCTACAGACCGCATCGCGCAGCGCGCGGCCTGCGGCAAGGCTGGTGCGGGTGCCGTCGGCGTACGCGGCATGCAAGGTGCCATCGGCATCTTGCGCAAGCTCGGGCGCCTTGCCCTCGGCCATTTCCTTCTGCGCACGCTTGACGAAGCCGGCGTTGGCCAGCGCCACCAGCGCTTCGGGCGTCAGCTCCAGGAGATCGGCACGGTCTGCCCTCATGCGACCAGCCCTCCGGGCACTTGCCCGCCGGCCTTGCCGGAGACTTTCTCGGCCAGCCAGGCGGCCAGCTCGCCGGGCGTCATTGCGGCCACGTGGGCGCCTTCGCGCACCAGGCGGGCTGCCAGTTCGCGGTGATAGACCGGCTCGGCGCGCGCATCCAGCGCGGCCAGGCCGAGCACGGTCACGCCGGCGCCGACCAGCGTCTTGACGCGGCGGACCAGTTCATAGTCGCTGCCGCCTTCGTAGAAATCGCTGACGAGCACCACGATGCTGCGTGTCGGCGTGCCGATCTGCGCCTGGGCATAGGCCACGGCCCGCGCGATATCGGTGCCTCCGCCAAGTTGCACGCGCATCAGCAACTCGACCGGATCGGCCAC
>NZ_JBFTSF010000451.1:0-3733 GCF_056399905.1 Cupriavidus sp. 01L46 | reverse complement strand
CAGCACGAGCGTGGAAGCGAGCTTGAGGGCGAAGGTCTTGGTCATGATGTTCTCCAGTATCTTAAAATTCGTTGAATTTCGTTGATTGTTCGCTGCGACTGCCAGAACGTTGCTTTGTTTGTGCGCGCCGTCCATGTAACGAACTATAGGAGAGTCATCGGTGCGTTAGACTAGACTTATCCGGATACATTGTTCAGAATTTTTGAATTAGTGGGCAGGCGCGGGTGCGCCGCGGCCCACTACTTCACAAAGCCAAGCACCTCCCGGAACCGTTCGTGCTGGCTCGTACGCATCCATTCAAAGGCAACCATCTCGACCGTGGCCGCGGTTGCCCCGCCGTTGCGCATCCTGTCGATTGCCGCCTCCCGGCTGGACGCCTGCCGCGAGCCGATGGCATCCAGCACCACGGTGACTTTCAAGCCGTTCCCGAGCAGCCCGGCAACGGTCTGGAGCACGCAAACGTGGGCTTCGCAGCCGGCCACCACCACGTTCTTCCGGCCTTCAGGAAGCATGTCTAGCAGACCGTCCCGGCAGCCGTCGAAGTAATCCTTGGCCAGGGTCAGATCGCACAGGCGCTTGATTTCATCGATATTCCCGCCCAGGCTGCTGGGGCTTTGTTCTGTGCCGATCACGGGCACGCCCAGCACACGCGCGATGTTGCCAAGACGTACGGCCTCCTTTGTCACGCGATCGCCTTCGTGGATCGCCGGCATCAGGCGCCCTTGGAAATCCACCAGCACTAGAACGGATTCGGCGGCGTTTTGCAGCATGTTCATTTCCTTTGGCGAGTTGGGGTCCCCATCGCTTCCTGCATGCAATTCCCGGTGGGAGCGGTTGAAGTCTCAAGCCGCATTGTCCCGCTTTGAGGCCGGCTCAGGCAGGTCGATCATGACCTGGGTACACGAAACGCATCAAGATGATCCTGGAGGAACCTAGCCCGCCCGATGCAACACGCGCCCGAGATCAAGATCATCGAGCAGGCAACGAACACTGTGATGATTGCCGAGGCGGCCGAGGCCCACGGCGTGGCATCCGCTCAAATAGCCAAGACGTTGTCCCTGAAACTGAAGGACAAAGCGGTCCTGCCGGCGGCCGGCGCAACCCATGCCGCGATTCGCATTTCGCCCGAGCACCCGGCGCAGTTGATCAAGGCGCAGTGGGTCGATGTGGCGCAGGGCTAACTGTCATGCTCCTCATCCGTGGCGCCAAAGCGTGGGGGATAGAGCGGATAGCGCAGTGCCGCGTACACCAGCGCGACGGTGGCGATGGCGGTAATCCAGTCGATCAGGTCTTTCATGGCATTCCCTGCTTCCCTAGCGGCGCACGAGCCCCAGCAGCGCGTGGCTGCCGT
This sequence comes from Cupriavidus sp. 01L46, assembly GCF_056399905.1. NCBI lineage: Bacteria > Pseudomonadati > Pseudomonadota > Betaproteobacteria > Burkholderiales > Burkholderiaceae > Cupriavidus > Cupriavidus sp. 01L46. Next base: position 2,382 of record NZ_JBFTSF010000451.1, on the reverse strand, counting down.
CCTGCGCGGCGGTGGATGTGCGGCCGCTGCCCCAGCCTATTGCCGCGCGGTAGCTGCCGGCGTGGCGGGGCTGCGTGGTGGCTGCGTTGTCCGCCGGCTGGCAGGCGTCGGCCAGCGGCGCCACGAAGAGCGCGTCTTCGGGGCAGTACAGCTCGCACATGAAGCAGGTCTGGCAGTCATGCTGGCGCGCGATCGCCGGCGGCTGGCCGGGCACGATGGCGAAGACATTGGTGGGGCATACGCGCACGCAAATATTGCAGCCGGTGCAGCGCGCGCTGTTGAGCAGCTCGATCATGCGGCCACCTTCCAGGTGGTGCCGGCGATGCTTTCGCGCGCGGTCCAGACTTCATCCAGCCCGCCGCTGATCACCCGGTGGCGCTGGCTTGCATCCTGGTCCGGGTGATCGATGCGCCGGTGCATGCCGCGCGTCTCGGTGCGCGCCAGCGCGCTGCGGTACATCCAGCGCGCGGTGGCGAGCATGGCGGTGGCCTCGCGTGTGCGCAAGGCATGCTCTGCGCCGGGTAGTGCAGCCGCGTTGCCCCATTGCCGCCACAGCGCATCGAGCCGCACCAGTGAATCGGTGAGCGCCTCGCCATGGCGGAACCAGTTGCGCGCGTAGGGAAACACTTCGGCTTGCACGGCGCTGACGAGTGCCGATGCGTCAGCCTCGGCCGGGGTTGCCTGCGTGTGCGCCGGGTTGCCGTAGCCGGCGCTGTACAGGGTTTGCCCGGCAGTGAGGCGCGCTTCCTGCGCGAAGGCGGCCGCGCCCTGGCCTGCCCACCAGCCGGACGACATCGCCCATGCGGCGTTGTGGCTGCCGCCGCCGGTAAAGCCGCCGCAGATCAGCTCGCGCGTKGCAGCGTCGCCGGCAGCGTACAGGCCGGCGACGCTGGTGGCGCATTGCGCGTCCAGGATACGCAGGCCGCCGGTGCCGCGCACCGTGCCTTCGAGCCGCAAGGTCACCGGGAAGCGTTGCGTGAAGGGGTCGATGCCAAGGCGGTCGAAGGGCAGGAAATAGTTTGGCTGGGCGCTGCGCATCCACGCACGCACCTTGACGTCCGCGCGGTCCAGCCGCGCGTACACCGCTTGCGTTTGCAGCGCGCGGGCAATCACGCTGCGGCCCTGCGCGGAGCCCGCGCCTTCCAGCACCTGGCCCCGTGCGTCATAGAAGGTCGCCCATTGGTAGAACAGCGATTTGGTGACCGACGAGAACGCGGGCCCAAGGCCATACGCATTGGAGAACTCCATGCCGGACAGGTCGGCGCCGGCCTGGGCTGCCATCAGGTAACCGTCGCCGGTCAGCACGTTGCAGCCCAGTGCGCGGCTGAGAAAGGCGCAGCCCCCGGTGGCGATCACCACCGCGCCGGCGCGCAGCGTCCACTCGCCCGGCTGGTCCGCGCGGGGCTGGCGGTGCAGGCCGCGTGCGCCGCGCACCGCGCCGCCGCCATCCACCAGCAGGGCCAGCGCCGGGCTGTGATCGAGAATGCGAACGCCCGCCGCCTTGGCGCGCCGGCGCATCAGCCGCATGTACTCCGGCCCTTGCAGGGAGATGCGCTGCGCCTGGCCGGATGCGTCCTGCGGAAATGGGTAGCCCCATTCGGCAAGCTGTTCGAGTCCCGCGCAGGTGCGCTCCAGCACCCGGTCCATCCAGGCCGGCTCGGCCAGTTCGCCGCCAAGTGTGTAGCGGCTGGCCTTGGCCGCCGCGCGCGCGGCGGGGTCGGGGGCAACGTGCCAGATGGCGGTGCCGGCTGCCGCCGTTGCGCCCGAGGTGCCGCAGTAGCCTTTGTCGGCCAGCACGACGCGCGCGCCGCATCCGGCCGCGGCAATGGCTGTCCAGGTGCCGGCAGGGCCGCCGCCGATGACCAGCACATCGGTCTGCGGTGCGGGTGTCCTGGCGCGGTACTCGGTCCCGATGGATGGCATGCGGCGATTCCTCCCGGCAGTGGCGATTGGCAATGGGCAATTGGCAATGGACATATCGAACGATCGAATGACAGTAGCMAACTGGCGCGGGCCGCGCAACGAAGCTTTGGTGCAATCCATATGCGCTCGCCGCAGCGGCGGCGAGCGCGGCAATCCGTTGCGCTGGCAACCCATTCAATCGGTAAGGTCAGTACTGACGGTCAGCGCTTCCCACTGGTTGATTTCCTCCTGCAATGTCTTGAGCTTCTCGCGAACGAAGCCGAGCGCATCGGTGCCCAACAGAAGATGCACCGGCGGCTGCTCCGACGCCACCACCTTGAGGATCGCCTGCGCGGCCTTGCGGGGATCTCCCGGCTGCTTGCCGGATCTTGCCGCACGCGCGGCGCTCAGCGGTTCCAGCGTTGCCGCGTAGTCCTCGATCGTGCGCACCGTGCGCTGCAGGGAGCGGCCTGCCCAGTC
>NZ_JBFTSF010000450.1:0-5612 GCF_056399905.1 Cupriavidus sp. 01L46 | reverse complement strand
GTCCCGGCGCCAGTGCCAATGTGCTGCGCCGCGCGGCGCCCCGCCTGCAGCCGTTGCTGGCCGCCGTGCCGGTGCCCGATGATGGCGCCTGCGTGCTGGTCGACATGTTCGAGCGCTATCCGCTGCGCGATCTGCAAGTTGCCGGCACCGGCGCAAGTCGCCAGGCCGTGGCGGATGGCCCGCTCAACGGCGCCTACCGCGCGGAGTTTGCCAATGGCAACAGCCTGCGCGTGGAAAGCCGTGGCGAACTCACGCTGCTGCGCAAGCCCGGCGCCGCGCCGCGCGTAGTGGGCCGTTTGGGCCTCAATGACTACGTGGCGCGGGTTGTCGAGCGCGAGGGCGACACCACCGAGCCCGAGGCCGCCCGCGCCCTGGCGGTGGCTGCGCGCAGCTACCTGATCCAGCAAGCTACGCGCGAGCAAGGCTGCTTTCATATTGCCGATAGCAGCCGCACCCAGCGCGTGCTGCCGCGGGCACCCACCGCCGCGGCACGGCGTGCCGCTGATGTGACGGATGCGCTGGTGCTGTCCGGCGTGGCCGTGCGTTATCACCACGACGTGAGCGGCCAGGGGCGCATGGCCTGGCTGGAGGCCCGGCGCGCGGCAGGGCAGGGGCAGTCGTTCGATGCCATCCTGGCCCGCTGGTGGCCTCAGGCCACGCTCACTTCGTTCCAGAGCCCCGTGGCCGGCGATTGCCAGGCGGTGACCAATGCGCGGCAGTGGCTGGCGCAGCGCGCGCCGCAGTGGGAGCGCCGGCTGGCGGCGGAGCCAGGCTATGAAACGCCGCCGCTGCCCGCCGTGTGCGAAGTACGCGAAGGCCGCCCTTATGCCGACGCGCGCCGCAACCGGCTCTATATCCACCGGCTGGCCAGCGAGGACGACCGCATTGCGCTGGCCCACGAATATCTCCATCTTGCGTTTGCCCGCCACCCGCGCGGGCAGGACGAAGGCTTTGTCGAAGCCATGGCGCGCAAGCTGGTACGTACGCAGAACCCATCATGAATCTCACCCCCAGTCTGTCCCGCAATCTGTCCCGCAATCTGTCCCGCAACTGGCGCCACGGCGTGCTCGCCCTGGCCTGTGCCGCGGCACCGCTGCTGGCCACGGCCGAGCCGGTTGCCGATCTGGACGGCCCGGTTGGCGGCTGGCGTCACGGCGGCTTGGCCAACGAGCTCGAGCGCTATACCGCCGCGTATCCCAAGCCGCCGGTGGACCGCGGCGCGCAGAAGTACCGCACGCTGATCGAGGGGCGCCTGCGCAAGGTCGGCAAGGAAGGCCGCAAGCCGCCCACGCTGGTGGTCAACGGCACGGCCATGCCGCTGTATGCCGACGAGCAGGGACGCTTTGCGCGGCCGTGGGCGTTTGGCCGAGGCTCCAACAGTGTGGAGATCGTGTCCACCGATGGCGCCTCGCGCCAGCGCCTGCAGTTCTACGAGGCCGACGCGACCAAGATCMAGGCCAAGCTGCGCGCGGTGTTGACCTGGGACGATCCCAAGGCCGAGGTCGACCTGCATGTGATTTCACCCGACGGTGGCCATGCCTTCTTTGCCAGCCCCTTGCTGCCGGAAGGGGGCGGTCTGGACGTGGATAGCGTGGACGGTGCRGGGCCGGAGATTTTCTCGAGCGCGGCGCCGCGTCCCGGCGTGTGGTTGTTCTATGTGAACTACTGGGGCAACTTCAACGCCGACGGCTACAACTTCGAGAAAGGCAAGAACGATCGCGACCTGATCACCGCCAAGCTCACGCTGATCTACAACGAGAACACGCTCAATGAAAAGCGTGAGACGCTCGTGGTGCCGCTGCGCAAGCTGGGCGAACTGGCGCTGATGAAGTCGGTGCGTTTCTGATCCGGCACATCGATGAGCCATACTGACAGCCACGCTGATGCCCAGCCAGAAAACCAGTCGCAAAGAACGCAGGAAGGAACCGCGGATATGCAGCACTCGCTGAAACTAGCCTTGATCAGCCTGACCCTGCCGGCCCTGTTGCTGGCCGGCGCCGCGCGTGCCGACGATGCCATCGAGTTCACCACGCCGCGCAATGGCTGGCGCAACTCGGCTGGTGATGCTTCGGCCTATACGCAGGAAGTGCATTACCCGGCAGTGGCGGTCTCCACGCGGGCCGGGCAAGCCGCCAGCGCCATGATTGCCGGGCGCATCCGCGCGGCGCCCAAGCCCGAGGCGGATACCGCGAGCGCCGCGTCGAACCCCGCACCCGGCGGGCGCGGGCGGCGCGGCGGCGGCTCGGTTGCCACCCTGGTGGTCAACGGCGTGGCGATGCCGCAGCGGGTCGAGGAAGATGGCCGCTTCTCACGGCCCTATGCCTTCTCGGGCGGCAGCAACAGCGTGGAGATCCGCAGTGCGCAGGGTGCCAGCAAGCGCGTGCAGTTCTACGACGGCTACCAGGGCAAGACCCGTCCACGCCTGCGCGTGGTGCTGTCCTGGGACAGCGATCAGACCGACCTGGACCTGCATGTGGTGGCGCCCGACGGCCAGCACACCTTCTATGCGAATCGCGTGGCCAGCAACGGCGGCGCGCTCGATGTTGACGTCACCACCGGCTATGGCCCGGAGATCTATTCGATTGCCGCGCCGCCACCCGGCACCTACCTGGTCTATGTGAACTACTACGGCAGCGGCGCCGGCCCCGAAGCCATTACCGTGGCGCAAGTGGCGCTGATCACCGATGAAAACACGCCCAACGAAAAACAACAGGTGTTCCGCGTGCCGATGCGCAAGCCCGGCGAACTGACGCTGATCAAGTCCTTCGTCATGAAGTGARCACCGCCCCGAAACTCTCCAACACCCCAGCGTCCCGGCACCTCCGGGATCACCCCGGAAGGTCAAACTCCCCGATCCCCATGCAGCAGCAGAAGATCCTGTTCCTCAGTGTTTCCGCCGGCGCCGGCCACATGCGCGCCGCCGAAGCACTGCGCCTTACCGCCGAAGCCGAATTCCCCGATGTGCGGACGCTTCACCTTGACGTGATGGAATACGTCCCGGCCACGTTTCGCAAGCTCTACACCGACTTCTACATCAAGCTGGTGAACAGCTATCCGGCCCTCTGGGGCATGCTTTACCAGCACACTTCCGAGGCCGACCCGGCAGCGCCGATGCAAAAGCTGCGGCGCGCTGCCGAGCGCCTGAGCACGCGCGCGCTGCGCCGTGCGATTGACGAGTTTGCCCCGGATGCCATCGTCTGCACGCACTTCCTGCCCGCCGAGATCCTGATGCATGAGGTGCGCCGGCAGCGGCTGGCGGTACCAGTGTGGGTGCAGGTGACGGACTTTGATCTGCACGGCATGTGGGTGATTCCCCATATGACGGGTTACTTCGCCGCCAGCGAGGAAATCGCGTTTCGCATGCGGGCCAGTCGGATCGAGGCTGGCCGCATCCATACCACGGGGATTCCGGTGGTGCCGGCGTTCTCCCACCCGCAGGATCGCCAGGCCTGCGCACGGCATTTCGGGCTCGATCCGGCACGGCGCACCATTATGCTGATGGGCGGCGGGGCAGGGCTTGGCGGCCTTGACGACGTGGCCGGGGCGCTGATGCGGCTGATGGTGGTCAATGCGCCGATTCCCGGGCAGGAAGAGCGCAATGCCGATTACCTGCTGGAGCAAGGCGCCGCGCTCAAGGCGGTCGACCTGGTATCGCTGGAATACCGGGTGCGCCTTTTGCTGGCGGAGCCGGCGCGGCTCGACCAGATGCGTGCGCGGGCTAGCGCGCTGGGGCAACCGGCGGCGGCGCGCCGCGTGCTGGAAACCGTGCTCGGGCAATTGGCGCGGTGCGGCCAGCCTGCCGGCCACGGCGGTGCGGCTGCGACCGCGGCGCGTTGAGATGCGCGCGCTGAACCTGTCTTCTTCAACTCGGCACGCGGACCAGTCCTATCCGTCGCGCCATCCCATGGTGCTGGTGCTTACCGTGGCGTGGACCCTGCTGCTGGCCTATTTTTTTGCGAACGTGGAGATCCAGATCGAGGGTGCCGCGGGCTGGGCGGCCAACCTGCCCACCTGGCGCATCGAGCATCACTGGCTGCTGGATATTTTCTGGGGCGGGCGCCCGATGACGGGCTATCACGCTTGGGTATTCCCCTGCGTGGCGCTGTTCTTCCATTTTTCACTGGTGTTCGGCGGGCGCTGGAACTGGCGCGCCGAGGCGCGCGTGATCGCCTGCATCATGGTGTTCTGGATCAGCGAGGATTTTCTCTGGTTCGTGCTGAACCCGGCATTCGGGCTGGCGCGCTTTGCGCCGAGTTTCGTGCCCTGGCACATCCACTGGTGGGCCGGCGCGCCCACCGATTATTGGGTTTCGCTGGGCGTGGCGGCGGCGTTGCTCTGGCTGTCATGCCGGGGACCGGTGGGGAATCGTTACATTTTTTAGGTAAGCGCCGTCAATATGCTGTCTGGTACATATATTGCGGTGCAATGTGTGATCAACACAACGCTTTTGGCCGTTTTGCGGCAGTGCATCGTGGCCCGTTTTGGCGCCATCCTGTTTCCTGGGAGTAGAATCCGGTCCTTGTGCACTTTGTAGCATTCTTATAACAAATGAGCCCCCGTCCTTCGCGCATGGCGTGCATTGACGCTCTCAAGGCGATCAGTTCACAGCTGATCGTGCTGCACCATCTTGCCTTCTACGGCCCCATGTCCRATGCGGCCCACGTGCTGGCGCCCGGCCTGCTCGACTGGTTCTCGCAGTACGCGCGCATTGCCGTGCAGGCGTTCCTCGTCATCAGTGGCTTCCTGGCGGCGCGCAGCCTGGCTCCCGCCGGGCATTTGATGGTGCCGCGTCCCTTGCAGGCAATCTGGCGCCGCTACCAGAAGCTGGTGGTGCCCTATACCGCGGCTATCTTGATTGCCATTGCCGGTGCCGCCATTGCGCGCACCTGGATGCACCACGACTCCATTCCCGGCGCCCCCGGCCTGCATCAGTTCCTGGCGCATGTGCTGCTGCTGCACAACGTGCTGGACTTTGATGCCTTGTCCGCCGGCGTCTGGTATGTGGCCATCGACCTGCAATTGTTYGCGTTGCTGATGGTGGCATTGTGGGCAGCCCGCCGCTGCGAGCAATGGTTCGACGTGGGCGGCAGCCCGAAGGGCCCGCTGGTGGTGGCCGGGATGGTGCTGGCTTCGCTGTTCTGGTTCAACCGTGATGCCACATGGGATATCTGGGCGATTTATTTCTTTGGCGCCTACGGCTTGGGCACGCTGGCCTTCTGGGCATCCGAGCCTGAGCGTTCGCCGGTGGCATTGCTGGTGTTGTGCACCGTGGTGCTGGCAGCGTTGGCCGTGGATTTCCGGCTGCGCATCGCGGTGGCGCTGGCGATCGCGCTCCTGCTCGGCACGGCGCGCCGTGGCGGTTGGCTCGAGCACTGGCCGCAGGCCCGGTTCCTGGCGTTTTTCGGGCGTATTTCCTACTCGGTGTTCCTGGTGCATTTCCCGATTTGCCTGGTGGTCAATGCCCTGGTCTTCCATCTGGCGCCGCACCAGCCCGTGCTCAATGCGCTCGGCATGGTGCTGGCCTGGCTGCTTAGCAACGCCGCTGGCGCCTTGTTCCATCGCTACGTGGAGAGCGGTGCGCCGTTGCGTGCATTGCGCCTGGCGCTATGGCC
>NZ_JBFTSF010000449.1:0-3761 GCF_056399905.1 Cupriavidus sp. 01L46 | reverse complement strand
GGCCACCGCCCAGCGCCGCGTAAAGCAGCAAGGTGAGCAGGTTCGCACCCAGGAAAGCGCGCGAGCGGAACAGCGCGGGTGGCATCACCGGGTTGGCCACGCGGGCCTCCGCCAGCACGAACAGCCCGAGCGCAACCAAGCCGGCGGCAAACGGCATCCACACGRCCGGGTGGCCCCAGCCCCGCGCCGGCGACTCGATCAGGCCGTAGACCACGCCCCCCAGTCCCAACGCTGCGAGCAGGCTGCCGGGCCAGTCGAGTCCACCGGGATGCTGCGGCGCGCGGCTTTCCGGCACGCGCCAGAACACGATGGCCAGCACCGCCGCCGCCAGCGGCAGGTTGACCAGGAAGGCCGCGCGCCACGACAGATGCGCGATCAGCCAGCCGCCCACCACGGGCCCGAGCGCGGTGGTCATGGCGGTGGCGCCGGACCAGGTGCCGATGGCCTTGCCGCGCCGGCTCGCATCGAACGAGGCCGACAGCAACGCCAGGCTKCCCGGCACCAGCAGCGCCGCGCCCACGCCCTGCGCGGCCCGCGCGGCGACCAGGTGGCCGATATTGCCGGCCAGGCCGCACCAACCCGAGCTGGCCGCGAAAATCGCCACGCCCAGCGCAAACACGCGACGGCGCCCAAAGCGGTCACCGGAGGCGCCGCCCACCAGCAGCAAGGCTGCCAGCAGCAACGCATAGGCCTCCACCGCCCACTGCATGCCGCTCAGGCTCGCATCGAAATCCTTTTGCAGCGCGGGCAACGCCACGTTGACCACGGTGCCGTCGATAAAGGCCATGCTGGACGCCAGGATGGTGGCGGCCAGCACCCACGGTTCGTCGGCCCTRGCACAGGGCGGCCCGCCAGGGGCCGCCCGCAGTGCTGCGTCGTCGCACGGGCTCTGGGCCAGCGGTGTAGTGGGCATGTTCAGCGCTGGCTGTGCGGGCCCTYCACGCTGCCGCCGGGCCTGCCGGCTCCAGCGGCCCCAGCGGATGCAGCTCGCCCAGCATGGTCGGGATCAGCTCGGATACCGTTGGGTGGATATGCATGGCGCGCTGGACCACCGTGTACGGCGCGCGCGCATACATCGCGTCGAGGATGCAATGGATCACCTCGTCGCCGCCCACGCCCAGCACCGCCGCGCCAAGGATCTCGCGGCTGTCGGCATCCACCAGGATCTTCATGAAGCCTTGCGTTTCGCCTTTTTCCACCGCGCGGCCAACCCGCGTCATCGGCCGCATGCCAACCAGCACCTTGCGCCCGGACTGGCGCGCCTCGGCCTCGTTCATGCCGACGCGCCCCAGTGGCGGGTCGGTGTAGAGCGCATAGGCGGTGATGCGGTCGCCGAGCGTGCGGGGCGGCTCGCCGGATGCCGCGTCCAGCAGGTTGGCGGCGACGATCTCGAAGTCGTTGTAGGCGGTATGGGTAAAGGCGCCGCGCCCGTTGCAGTCGCCCATGGCCCAGATCCCGGGCACATTGGTGCGCAACTGTTCGTCCACCTGGATGTAGCCGCGCGCATCCACGGCGACGCCGGCGCGGTCCAGGCCAAGGTCGTCGGTATTGGGCCGCCGTCCCACCGCCAGCAGCACGTGCGAGCCGACAATCTCGGGCGCGCCTTGCGCGCAATCCATCTTCACCACGACCTCGGCGCCGCGCTGCTCCAGCGCGATGCACTCGGCGTCGAGGCGCAGCCCGATGCCMTCGGCGGCGAGGATGCCGCGCACGGCGTCGGACACGTCGGGATCCTCCCGCTCGATCAGGCGCGGGCCGCGCTGCACGATGGTGACCTCGCTGCCGAAGCGGCGAAACATCTGGCCGAACTCCAGCCCGATATAGCTGCCACCCACCACCAGCAGGTGCCGCGGCAAGGTGTCCACGCGCATCATCCCGGCGTTGGTCAGGTAGTCCACCTGTTCCAGCCCGGGCATCGGTGGCGCGGCGGCGCGCCCACCAACGTTGATGAAGATCTTGCCGGCCCGCAGCAGGGTGTCGTTCACGCGCACTGTGTCCGTGCCCTCGAAGCGCGCGTGCCCGAGATGGACGGTGCCGTGTTCCAGCGTGCGCACCCACGTTTCCACGCCGTGCGTGGACTTGCCGACGACGCCGTCCTTGCGTGCCTTGACGCGCGCCATATCCACCGTCAMAGGCCCGGTGGGCACCACGCCGTACTCAGCGCCGCGCCGGGCCAGGTTCGCCGCGTAGGCGCTCGCCACCATGGTCTTGGTGGGGATGCAGCCGGTGTTCACGCAGGTCCCGCCGAACGACTGGCGCTCGATGACGGCCACCTTCTGGCCGGCCGCGCTCAGGCGCGCCGCCAGTGGGGGGCCGGCCTGGCCGGTGCCGATGATGATGGCGTCGTAGTCGATTGTCATGGCCGGGGCTCCTGGGCATCACAGCATCACAGCATCRCCAGCGGGTGCGGGCCGTCCGGTGGCGGGAAGGCCGCGTCCAGCTCGGCCAGTTGCTGCGTGGAGAGTGCCAGCGCGAGCGCGCCGTGGTTCTCGCGCAGGCGCTCGCGGTGGCTGGTCTTGGGAATCGCGATGACGCCCTGCTGCGCCAGCAGCCAGCCCAGCGCTGCCTGCACCGGGCTGATGCCATGCTTCTGGGCAAAGTGGGCAAGCCGGGGATTGCGCAGCAGCGTGGCTTGCTCGATCGGCGAGTAGGCCATCAGGGCGACGCCATGCTCGCGCAGCCAGGGCAGCAAGTCCCACTCGATGCCGCGCCGCGTGAGGTTGTAGAGCAACTGGTTGGCTGCCACCTCCTTGCCGCCGGGCACGCGCCACAGCGCGCGCATATCGTCCAGGTCGAGGTTGCTGACGCCGAAGTGCCGGATCTTGCCCGCCTTGCGCAGCGCCATGAAGGCCTCCATGGTCTCCGCCAGCGGCACGCCGCCACGCCAGTGCAGCAGGTACAGGTCGAGGCGGTCGGTGCCCAGGCGGCGCAGGCTGCGCTCGCAGGCGGCCACCGCGCTGGTGCGCCCCGCGTTGTGCGGGTACACCTTGCTGACCAGGAAGACCTCGTCGCGCCGGCCGGCGATGGCTTCGCCGACCAGTTCCTCGGAGCGGCCATCGCCGTACATCTCGGCGGTGTCGATCAGGGTCAGGCCCAGGTCCAGCCCGAGACGCAGCGTGGCAAGCTCTTCCGCGCGCGCGGCCGGCAGGTCGCCCATGTTCCAGGTGCCCATGCCGAGCGCGGCAACGCTTTCGCCGCCGGGCAGACTCACGGTTTTCATGCGGTGTTCCGGTGGGAAGTGCAGTGTGGCGCAGCCGGCATGTAGCGCGCAAAGCACGCGCACACGGCCGGCTACCCACTCACACTAGGTAAGGACGGCGCGATCCACAAGGTGCGGCGCGCGCCGCCGCGTTCAGAGCAGGCCGGTCGCGTAGTAGACCGTGATCACGAAGAACACGGCCAGCGTCTTGATGACGGTCACCGCGAAAATGTCGCGGTAGGACTCCCGGTGCGTCAGGCCCGTCACCGCCAGCAGGGTGATCACGGCGCCGTTGTGCGGCAGCGTATCCATGCCGCCGCTGGCCATGGACACCACGCGGTGCAGCACCTCGAGCGGAATGCCGGCGGCCTGCGCGCCGTGGATGAAGGTGTCCGACATGGCGGCCAGCGCGATGCTCATGCCGCCCGAGGCCGAGCCGGTGATGCCCGCCAGCGTGCTGACAGACACGGCGGCATTGACCAGCGGGTTGGGGATGCTCTTGAGCGCATCGCTGACGACCAGGAAGCCGGGCAGCGCGGCGATCACGCCGCCGAAGCCATAC
>NZ_JBFTSF010000448.1:0-3775 GCF_056399905.1 Cupriavidus sp. 01L46 | reverse complement strand
GGACATGTCGGCGTCAAAGCTGATGCCGTCGGCCCGGGCGGCGGTTTCCACTTCCTTCAGGTATAGCTTGGCCTGGCTTTCGATGCGGTCCCTGAAGGCCTGTGGCGCCTCCACCACGATCTCGCTGAACGGCGTGTAGGGATACTCCTCCAGGCAGACATAGGCGGTGACCCGCGCATTGATTGTCTTGGCCAGCTCCAGCGCGCCGTCGATGGCCTTCTTGGACAGTTCCGAACCGTCGGTGGGTAGCAGGATGTGCTTGAACATGCTGGACTCCTTTGGGGCGAATGGACCGGATTTACCTTTGGACGGAGGCAGGCCGCACGGCGCCTGTCAGCTTTCATTGTAGGCAGGGGTGGCGCATGGGGCATTGCCCTAAATCAAATCGAACTAGGAATTGACCGCCAGTTGCGGCTTGCCGGTGGCGGATGCCTGTTCCGCGCGGCGCCAGTAAGCCGGGTTCCCATAGGTGTTCTTCAGGTGGTCGATGAACAGCCGCACCCGCAGCGGCAGGTGCTTGCGCTGCGGAAAGACAGCGTGGATGCCGATCGGCGGCGCCTGGAACTCGTCGAGCACCGTGACCAGCCGGCCGCTGGCGATTTCCTGCCCGACTTCCCACCAGGAGCGCCATGCCAGCCCGTGGCCGTGCAGGCACCACGCGTGCAGCACCGCGCCATCGGTGCATTCCATGGTGCCGCCCACCTTGACCGTGACCGCGCGGCCTTCCTGCTGGAAGGCCCAGCCGCGCTGCACGTTGGCGCTGGCGCCGAAGGCCAGGCAGTTGTGACGGGTGAGATCCTCGGGCAGGGCGGGCACGCCATGGCGCGCCAGGTAATCGGGGGACGCCACCACCACGCGCCGGTTCTCCGCCAGGCGGATCGACACCAGGCTGGAGTCGGGCAGGTCGCCCAGGCGGATGGCGCAGTCGAAGCCTTCGTTGACGAGATCCACCACGCGGTCCGACAGGTCCAGCGTGATGGTCACATCCGGGTGCGATTCGATGAACAGCGGCACCAGCGGTGCCACGTGCTTGCGCCCGTAGCCCGCCGGCGCGGTCACGCGCAGGTGGCCGCTGGCCTTGACGCCGCCCGCCGAGACGCTGGCCTCGGCGTTGTGCAGGTCGTTGAGGATGCGCTGGCAGTCTTCCAGGAAGGCCGAGCCTTCGAAGGTCAGGCTGATCTTGCGCGTGGTGCGCAGCAGCAGCTTGACGCCCAGGCGCTCTTCCAGCGCATCGATGCGCCGGCCGATGATGGCCGGCGCCACGCCTTCAGCCGCCGCGGCCGCCGAAAGGCTGCCCCGTGCGGCTACCGAGACGAACGTCTCCAGTTGTTTGAAATGATCCACGAAGCTCGCCAGTTTTGTGCCTCATGCCGCCCAAAGCAGGGGGCGGGCGAGGCAATGGGGTGGATTTGGTGCCTTATCTTTACATCGTTAGCGAAGATTAGTGGGGTAAAAGTAAAAGATCAAGTGACCCTGACCGACTTTGCCGCACTGCAACGTCTCCCTACAATGCTATGCATTCATTGGTGTACAGGCCCACGCAGTGGCGCTGGCCTGCCGGGTTTGCCGGATTCGCCGGATTTGTCCAAGGGAACCGCTCCAGCTCATGCAAAAGATCCGCGCAGTCGTCTTCGATGCCTATGGCACGCTGTTCGACGTGTATTCCGTCACCGCGCGCGCGGAGCAATTGTTTCCGGGTAAGGGCGAGGCGCTGGCGCTGCTGTGGCGCGAGCGTCAGATCGACTACACCCGCATCCGCTCGATGGCCGCGCCCGACGGCGCATACTACAAGCCGTTCTGGGCGCTGACAGTGGATGCGCTGCGCTATGCGGCCGAGCGCCTGCAACTGGTGCTGGACCCGGCCCTGGAGGCGCAACTGCTCAAGGAGTACGCGTGCTTGTCGGCCTTCCCGGAAAACCTCGGCGCGCTCAAGCGCCTGCGGGCAGCCAGGCTGCCGCTGGGCATTCTTTCCAACGGCAATCCGCAGATGCTGGATATTTCGGTCAAGAGTGCTGGCATGCACGGGCTGTTCGACCACGTGCTGTCGGTCGACGCGGTGCGCATGTACAAGACCGCGCCCGAGGCGTACGCRCTGGGCCCCAAGGCGTTTGGCGTGCCGGCAGGGGAGATCCTCTTCGTCTCGTCCAATGGCTGGGACGCTTGCGGCGCCACCTGGTACGGCTACACCACGTTCTGGATCAATCGTGCCGGTCATCCGGCGGAGCGGCTCGATGTGAGTCCTTCCGGCACCGGGCACGACATGAATGACCTGCTCGAATTCGTCCGCGCCCAAGGTGCGGCGGTTTGACGGCGGGCACCTTTAATCAACCATCGATCACAGGAGAACACTGATGGCCATCACGCTGCCTGCGGGCATGAAGATTACCGGCGAAATCCTGCCGGCTTACGAAGACATCCTCACGCCGGCGGCCCTGGCCCTGGTGGACAAACTGCATCGCGCCTTCGAGCCGCGCCGCCAGGAACTGCTGGCCGCCCGCGTCGAGCGCACCAAKCGCCTGGACGCCGGCGAACTGCCCGACTTCCTGCGGGAAACCAAGAGCGTGCGCGAAGGCGACTGGAAGGTCGCGCCGGTGCCGCCGGCACTGCATTGCCGCCGCGTGGAAATCACCGGCCCGGTCGAAGCCAAGATGGTCATCAACGCGTTCAACTCCGGCGCGGACAGCTACATGACCGACTTCGAGGACTCCAACACCCCCAACTGGCATAACCAGTTGCAGGGCCAGGTCAACCTCAAGGCCGCCGTGCGCCGCACCCTCACGCTGGATTCCAACGGCAAGCACTACAAGCTGAACGACAAGATCGCCACGCTGCAAGTGCGCCCGCGTGGCTGGCACCTGGACGAGAAGCACGTCACCATCKACGGCCAGCGCGTCTCCGGCGGCATTTTCGACTTCGCGCTGTTCCTGTTCCATAACGCCAAGGAACAGATCGCACGCGGCGCCGGCCCCTTCTTCTACCTGCCAAAGATGGAAAGCCACCTCGAAGCGCGTCTGTGGAACGACGTCTTCGTCATGGCCCAGAACGAAATCGGCCTGCCGCAAGGCACCGTCAAGGCAACCGTGCTGATCGAAACGATCCTGGCCGCCTTCGAGATGGAAGAAATCTTGTACGAGCTGCGCGAGCACAGCGCCGGCCTGAACGCTGGCCGCTGGGACTACATCTTCTCGTGCATCAAGAAGTTCAAGGTCGACAAGAACTTCTGCCTGGCCGACCGCGCCAAGGTCACCATGACCGCGCCGTTCATGCGCTCGTACGCGCTGCTGCTGCTCAAGACCTGCCACAAGCGCGGCGCGCCCGCCATCGGCGGCATGAGCGCACTGATCCCGATCAAGAACGATCCGGAGAAGAACGCCATCGCCATGCAAGGCATCATCAACGACAAGAAGCGCGACGCCACCGACGGCTACGACGGCGGCTGGGTGGCTCACCCGGGCCTGGTCGAGCCGGCCATGAAGGAATTCGTGGCAGTGCTGGGCGACAAGCCCAACCAGTTCGACAAGCAGCGCGACGACGTCAACGTGGCGGCCAAGGACCTGCTGGACTTCCAGCCGGAAACCCCGATCACCGAAGCCGGCCTGCGCATGAACATCAACGTCGGCATCCACTACCTCGGCTCCTGGCTGGCTGGCAACGGCTGCGTGCCCATCCACAACCTGATGGAAGACGCCGCCACTGCCGAGATCTCGCGCTCGCAGGTGTGGCAGTGGATCCGCTCGCCCAAGGGCAAGCTGGAAGACGGCCGCAAGGTGACCGC
>NZ_JBFTSF010000447.1:0-3778 GCF_056399905.1 Cupriavidus sp. 01L46 | reverse complement strand
GTCCCAGCACTGACGCTCACATGATCCGGCACAAGGGCCTTGTACGCGGAAATGGCGCTCTCTCCGAAGGGAGAGAATTGACCATCCTTGGCAGCCATGACACGCACTACTGCCTGCTGAAGTGGCGACAATGATGTGAAGTCGTTTTCGACGTCATGCCACAAGCGCTCCTGGACGAGCGTCGCGTCATCCTTRAGCCGGGTACTGAGGTTTGGCGATTCGTTCGCCAGTGCGATCGAGCCAATCAGGTGGCGCAGCAACTCCGGGCGATGCCCGACCATCACGAAGGCTTCGTAGACGGCCTCGGGCTCAAACTGATTGCCCGCGGCGAGCGCCCGGTTCACGCTCTTGGTAAATTCGTCGGTAAAGTTTCTATCGAGCAGCGGGAACGGCGTCACCTGGGAGCCGTAGAACGGCATGCGTGAATTCATGACCAGGTGCGCGAGTTTGTCCCGGCTTGAGCCGGTGAAGACCAGCATGAGGTCCGGGGCCTTGCCCGAAACGTTCATCGCGTCGCGCGCCGCCTTCAGTCCGAACATTGCCTCCACGCCCTTCTCCGTGGTCAGAGCATGCTGCGCTTCATCAACGATCAAGAGAACCGGTTGCTTGGCGGCCTTGCGCAGCGCCTCAAGGGTCTGCGTGAGCGTGACGCCCGCAGGCAATCCCGTGGTGGTGAGGTCTAACCCAAGGGTGCCCATGACGGTGACCTTGGTGAGGCCGACGGCCTTTGCGGCTTTGCCCACGACACCGGCGTGATCGGCAATTTTGTGCTTGATGGCGTCGGCGATCAGCTCGCCCGGGTCGTGCGCCTTGTTCGACCATAAGTCGACATACACGGTGACCCAGCCGCGCTGCTCGGCGGCTGGCGTAAGGTCCTCGCGCAGGAACGTGGACTTCCCTACCCGGCGCGGCGCCGCGAGGAACAGGCCCGAGCGGGCATCCTGGATTCCCTCACCGGCCAGGGCTGCGCAGAAGCTTGCCGCCAACGCGGGGCGGCGAAAGGTGTAACGTTCGGAGGCGGCGGACGGCTCGGACATGCGTCTTCCTGGTGCGTTTATCAGCATTTATCCTATACTAATAATTTATCCTTTGCAAATAAATAATGATAAATGCCTGATGAGGCATATGCACTCGGGGAGCGGGGCGTCTTGGCGCCTCCCAGGAATACCCACTTACGCGGTCAGCAGATTACGAAACGCGTTTTGCCGCCGGCATAGCATAGTAATCCGCTGGCCGAGGGGCGCACCTAGCCCAGGCGCCGGGTGGAAGGTCCAATAGCACTGCCTGCCGGCTCAGCGCAACGTGGCCAGTTCGCCGTTACTGCCTTTGCTCGTGGTTCGCCAGATCGTTTTGAGAGCCCCMAACCCGCCGATAGCCAACTGTTCAGTTTGCTACGGTCAATTTCCGACCGGCATCGTCCAGTCCTCCACCGCTAGCCGAGGGACGCGCCGGAACGTCTGGTCATTAGTCACCAGCACCGCGTCAGCCTTGGCGAGTACGTACTCCAGGCTGGCGCGTGCGACAGCCCGCTACCGTCACACTAGGGGGTGAACTGCGGATCGGTTAGGATTGCTGCGAGTTCAGGACGCCATACATCGGGCACGCGGCGCCTCGTCGGCATCCGCAGCGTCTTCGGAAACAGGCTGATTCTGCAGGCGGCTGTGCATGGCCTCGCATCGAATCAACATCATTGCCGCGGGATCCTCTTCACCGCCGGCAATGCCAGCCTCAGCAGCGGCCCGCAGATATACTTGCCGGGAGGCAACGGCGACGATCACAAGGATGGCGCCGACGCCGACTGCTCGGACTCCAATTTGGAGGTATTGCGCCATAGCGAACTTGCACCGTATAACAGGAGGTAATTGGCAATGAGGCTACACGAGGATGTCTCGGGACGATCCATGCCGTTGCGGGATTGACACAATCCGGTTCGCCGCGGCGGGTCGGATCGCGCGTTGCGTGACAGCGGCGGTATCGAAGAGAATGTCCAGGAGGGCGATCAAGGCCTTACCGACCGGCTGCTACGGCTCTGTCAACTTGCCGATAGGAAGACAAGGCTGTGGCGAGCGTGCCCATTGCTCAGGAGGCGATTGATGGATTTTGGGCCACTTCGGTGAATTCGTGCCAGGTAGCGAATCTCACGGCGAGGTGCTTGCGATAAAGCGAAGCGCTAAGCAAATGACGCTTGAGCGCGAAATGCTGGCGGATTGGACCGAAGTTCGAGAGGAAGGCCTGGGTGCGTACCCGGTCGCGGAATCCACGCATGCGCCGCTCCCGCTCACGAGTCGGCTGGTGGCTGTTCTCGGCCCGATTGTTCACGCGGGCGGCGGCCTTCACGAACACGTGCTTGACGTTGGCCAACTCCGGGATGTCGGCCTTTGCGGCCGGGTAGCTGCGCAGTTGATCAGTGACAATCTTGCGCGGCGCCGGGCAGGAACRCAGCACGAACAGGAAGAAACGTTTGGCCGCGGCCTTGTCGCGGCACCTCTGCAGTAGGATGTCGAGTTCGGCGCCATGCTCATCGACCGCGCGCCACAGCAGGTAAGGTTCGCCGCGAAGCATTACGAACATCTCGTCCAGATGCCAGGTGGTGCCCGGCTTGCGGCGCGCAGCTTTGACGCGATGCGCGAAGCCCGCGCCGAACTTGTCGCACCAGCGGCGAATCGTCTCGTAGCTGACGATCACGCCGCGCTCGAACAGCAATTCCTCGATGTCACGCAGGCTGAGATTGAACCGGAAGTACCAGCGTACCGCGTGGCTGATGACTACCGGCGGGAAACGGTGGCCGTGATAGAGCGATTTCTTCCTCATCGCTCTATCTTACGCGACCGGCTTCCCAACGTGACAATGCCGTACCGTGCGGTCGATAAGGCGGGCGACACCGTCGACTTCCTGTTGCGCGCCCAGCGCGACAAGGCTGCGGCACGGCGCTTTTTCGAGAAGGCCTCCGACCAAAATGGTGAGCCCGATTCRGTGATCATCGACGGCAGCCCGGCCAACCTGGCGGCCCTGCACGACATCAATGTCAAACGAGAGGCACCCATCGTCATCCGTCAGATCAAATACCTGAACAATATCGTCGACCAGGATCATCGGGCGGTCAAGCGCATCACCCGCCGATGCTTGGCTTCAAAGCCTTTCGATGCGCGCGCATTGTCCTTGGCGGCATCGAGTTGATGCATATGATCGCCAAGGGGCAGATGCACCGTTCCGGTGGGGCCACCGTGTCCGCTGCACTGCAATTCTATTCCCTGGTCTCATAAGCTAAGCTTCACTGCGGCCTTCTTGGCGACCGATCTCTCTTACTGCGACAGAACCCTCCAGTCCGTCACATAGACCTCATGCACGGGCAGCAGGATTTCCACGACTTCACGCATCAATACCGCATGATGGCCCGCGAGCGGCGCGCACACCAGCACGACCGGCCTCCGTCCCCGCGCGGCAACCGGGTCGTGCGCGAACTGCAGCAGACGACAAAATGGCCGTTCCAGCGCGACCTGCTCGTCCACAGCCACGGTGCGGCCGTCCGCGTCGATCGCAGTCATGCCGAAGGCGGGCTTCCCGTATGTCTTGCCCAGACGGTAGAGCATTTCATAGCCCGCGGCGAAGCAGGACGCCCCCGGAATACGGGCAAGGAGGCAGTCGCGCTCGGTGAACGCATTGGTGGCCTGCGCCGCCCACGCCGTCCATGGCTCAATCAGCGAACGCTGATACTCGATGAACTGGTACAGCATATGGGCTTTCCGGAAGTGCACGCTGGAAGGACTTTCAATATATG
>NZ_JBFTSF010000446.1:0-5005 GCF_056399905.1 Cupriavidus sp. 01L46 | reverse complement strand
GAACATGAACAGGGCGCCGGCCGCAGCCAGCATGCCGAGGGCGGCAACGCGGCGCAGCGCGCCTCGCTTGTTGTGATTCATCTTGTCTCCATGCGTGGCCGCCTTGCCCCCTGCATCGGGGGCGGGCTGGCTCATGTGCTTGTCTGTGGCTTCTTTGTGGCTTCTTTGTGGCTTGTCCCGTCTGGCAGACGGCGATGCTCAGCGCTCAGCGGCCCCTGGCTTCGCGCCATGCGGCAAAGTCCAGCCGGCTTTGCTCCTGGGTTGGCGGATACAGGCCGATGATCGAGCGGCCCTTCATCACTTCCTCCGTGACGAAGTCTTCGAACGCGGTCATCTCCACCGCYTCCGCCGCGATTTCCTCGGCCAGGTGGCGCGGCACGATGATCACGCCTTCGGCATCGCCCACCACCACGTCGCCCGGGAACACCGCCACGTCGCCGCAGCCGATGGGGCCGTTGATCTCGATGGCCTGGTGCAGCGTCAGGTTGGTCGGCGCGGAGGGGCGGTGGTGATAGGCCGGCATGGCCAGCCGCGCAATCTCCGGCGAATCGCGAAAGCCGCCGTCGGTGACGACACCGGCCGCGCCGCGCTGCATCAGGCGCGTGATCAGGATCGAGCCGGCGGAGGCCGCGCGCGCGTCCTTGCGGCTGTCGATCACCAGCACCGCGCCGGATGGGCACTGCTCAACCGCCTGGCGTTGCGGATGGTTCGGATCCAGGAACACCGAGATCGGGTTCAGGTCTTCGCGCGCCGGGATGTAGCGCAGCGTGAAGGCCTCGCCAACCATGTTGCCGTGCTCGGGATTGAGCGGATGCACGTCCTGGATGAACTGGTTGCGCAGCCCGCGCTTGAACAGCGCCGTGCACAACGTGGCGGTGCTGACAGTCTTGAACTGGTCGATGGTCTGCTGGCTGAGCTTGCTGGCGTGGGTCGTATCGGTCATGGCGGGTCCGCTGTCTGGGTGTCTGAGTGTCTGGATATCTGGGTGGTCAGTAGATGCTGGGTTCGCCCGTGGGCGCGCCAAAATCGGTTTGCAGGAAGTCGAAGTCGCAGCCGTCGTTGGCTTGCCGGATGTGCTTGGCGAACATCCAGCCATAGCCACGCCCGAAGCGCGGCGGCGGCGGCGTCCACGCGGCCTTGCGGCGCGCCAGCTCTTCGTCGGACACCTCCAGGTGGATGCTGCGGCGGTCGATGTCGACCGAGATCATGTCGCCGGTGCGCACCAGCGCGAACGGGCCGCCGATATACGATTCGGGCGACACGTGCAGGATGCAGGCGCCGTAGCTGGTGCCGCTCATGCGCGCGTCCGACATGCGCAGCATGTCCCGCACGCCTTGCTGGACCAGCTTCTTGGGGATGGGCAGCATGCCCCATTCCGGCATGCCCGGGCCGCCTTGCGGTCCGGCGTTGCGCAGGATCAGGATGTGGTCGGCGGTGACGTCGAGATCGTCGCGCTCCACCGCT
The DNA here is from genome assembly GCF_056399905.1 of Cupriavidus sp. 01L46. NCBI lineage: Bacteria > Pseudomonadati > Pseudomonadota > Betaproteobacteria > Burkholderiales > Burkholderiaceae > Cupriavidus > Cupriavidus sp. 01L46. The sequence continues at coordinate 3,541 of NZ_JBFTSF010000446.1, read as the reverse complement.
TCCTTCATCGACGGATAGTCGTCGAACACCAGCGCCGGGCCAGTGTGCTTGAAGAACCGTTTCTCGCAGGCGCTGGGTTTGATCACGCAGCCGTCCGGCGCGATATTGCCCTTGAGCACGGCCAGCGCGCCCTCCTGGTACAGCGCGTTTTCCTTGGTGCGGATCACGTCGTCGTTATAGACCTCCGCGCCCGCGATGTTCTCGCCCAGCGTGCGGCCGGTGACGGTCAGCGCATCCAGGTGCAGCTTGTCGCTGATGCGGTTCATCAGCGCGGGCAGGCCCCCGGCGTAGAAGAAATCCTCCATCAGGTATTTGTCGCCGCTGGGCCGGATATTGGCGATCACCGGCACAACGCGGCTGGTCTTGTCGAAATCCTCCAGCCCGATGTCATGCCCGGCGCGGCGCGCCATGGCGATCACGTGGATGATGGCGTTGGTGGAGCAACCCATCGCCATGGCCACCGCGATGGCGTTTTCAAACGACGCACGCGTCTGGATCTGTTGCGGGGTCAGGTCTTCCCACACCATGTCCACGATGCGCCGTCCGGCCTCGGAGCACATGCGGATATGGTTGGCATCGGCAGCGGGGATGGACGAGGCGCCCGGCAGCGTCATGCCGATGGCCTCGGCAATCGCAGTCATGGTGCTGGCCGTGCCCATCGTCATGCAGGTGCCGTGGCTGCGGGCGATGCCGCCCTCGATGCCGATCCATTCGGTCTTGCTGATATTGCCGGCGCGGCGCTCGTCCCAGAACTTCCAGGCGTCGGAGCCGGACCCCAGCACGTTGCCCCTCCAGTTGCCGCGCAGCATCGGGCCGGCCGGCACGTAGATGGCCGGCACGCCTGCGCTCGACGCGCCCATCAGCAAGCCGGGCGTGGTCTTGTCGCAGCCGCCCATCAGCACCGCGCCGTCGATGGGGTGGGAGCGGATCAGTTCCTCCGCTTCCATCGCCAGCATGTTCCGGTACAGCATGGTGGTTGGCTTGACCGCGCTTTCCGACAGCGAGATGGCGGGGAGCTCGATCGGGAAGCCGCCGGCCTGCAGGATGCCGCGCTTGACGTCGTCGACACGCTGCTTGAAGTGGGAGTGGCAGGGATTGATGTCGGACCACGTGTTGATGATCGCGATGATCGGGCGGTCCAGCCATTCGTCGGGCGAGTAGCCCATCTGCATGATGCGCGAGCGGTGCCCGGAGGAGCGCAGGTCGTCGGGGGCAAACCAGCGCGCGCTGCGCAGGGTCTCGGGCGTCTTCTTTCGTGACGTCATGCTGTCTCTTCCACGGATGTTGTCATTGGGCCGGACCTCCGGTGCCAGAATTGGGCTGCAGAGATACGACATCTGATATCGTCGGATGGATTAAAGCACTAATATATTAGTGTGTCAAACCGTAAAACTTTCCACTAAACTGCTGCCATGGGACGCAATGCAGCGTCCTTGTGCGTGATAAGCCACGCCCGTGCCGTGAAACCAGACCGCCCGATGGAAGCCACTGAAGCCACCTTGTCCGCCCCGCAGATTCAATTCCAGTTCGACCGCACCCGGCATGCCGCGCCGCAGGTGTTCGAGCATATGCGGGACATGATCATCTCCATGACGCTGCCCCCCGGCACGGTGCTGTCGCGCACGGATCTCGCCGCGCAATACGGCATCAGCCAGACGCCGGTGCGCGATGCCCTGATGCGCCTTGCCGAGGAAGGGCTGGTCGATATCTTCCCGCAGCACGCCACGGTGGTCAGCCCCATCAGCATCGCGCTGGCCCAGCAGGCGCATTTCCTGCGGCGCTCCGTGGAAGTGGAAATCGTGCGCACGCTGGCCGAGGCACCGGACCCCGCGCTGGTGGAGCGGCTGCGCCTGAGCGTGGCGCGGCAGCAGGCCATGCTGGCCGCCCAAGACTTCGCGGAGTTCTCCCTGTTCGACCAGGCCTTCCACCGCCAGATGTACGAAGCCGCCCGCGTGCCGGACCTGTGGATGCTGGTGCGCCGCCAGAGCGGCCACCTGGACCGCCTGCGCCGCCTGCACCTGCCGATCGCCGGCAAGGCCAACGCGGTAGTGGCGGATCACACCGCCATCGTCGATGCGATCGCCAGCGGCGACCCCGACGCCGCCCAGGCCAGCCTGCGCCGGCATCTTTCCGGCACGCTCGCCAATCTCGAAGAGATCCGCGCTCGCTACGGCAACTTCCTGCAGTAGCAGCAAGCGCAAAGCAAAGCAAAGCGAGGCGATTGGCGGCTGCAAGCCGGTTGGCGGGAAGCGAGGGGTCTGTTATCCACAGTATTTGTGGATAACACGACCCATAAATAAGGGTGTTGATTCACGAGCCGGCATAAATTGTCAAGCAGTTAGAGGGTTTGCTCTACAACGTCAGGCCGCAAGCCATGCAGCGCCTGGGGCTGGACTACGAAACGCTGTCCGCGCTGAACCCGCGCCTGGTCTATGTCGGCATGTTCGGCTTTTCGCAGCGCGGCCGCTACGCGCCGCAGGCCGCGTTCGACGACCTGATCCAGGCGGCCTGCGGCCTGCCCCAGGCGATGGCCAAGGGCAGCGGCGATATCCCGCGCTATCTCCCCATCACCATTGCCGACCGCTCGGTAGGGCTCTACGCCTTTGGCGTGATCTGCGCCGCGCTGTACGCGCAAGCACGTACCGGCAAGGGCCAGCGCGTGGACGTGCCGATGTTCGAAACCATGGTCCCCTACGTGCTGGGCGACCACCTTTACGGCGAGACCTTCGTGCCGCCGCGCGGCGGCTTTGGCTATCCGCGCCTGTTGTCGCCGGAGCGCCGGCCCTACCAGACGCGCGACGGCCATGTGTGTTGCCTGATCTATCACGATCATCACTGGCGTGCCTTCCTCAAGGCCATCGGCAAGGCCGGGTTGTTCGACACCGATCMCCGCTTCGCCAGCATCACCACGCGCACCGCCCACATCACGGCGCTTTACGCCATGGTCGGCGACGAGATGGCCAAGCGCACCACGCAGCGAGTGGTCGGGCACGCCGCCCACCAGCCGGCGCCATGCGCCCGCGCTGKGGGAACACAGCCGCGAGGTGCTGCGCGAGGTGGGCTATGACGACGCCGCCATCGACCGCATGATGGCCGCGGGCACCACGCGCGGATCGGCAATGGCATGACGCAGAGAATGCATCGATCTCCGCTGAGGTCCGATGCATCCAAGCGCTAAACCGGCTTGCGATACACCACGAACCCCGAATTCTCCGCGACCTTGTCGTAGAGCTTCATCGCCGTCGTGTTGGTCTCGTGCGTTTGCCAGTAGACCCGCTTTGCGCCAGCGGCTTCGGCGCGCTGGTAGACCGCCTCGATCAACGCGCGGCCCACGCCGGTGCCGCGTGCCGCTTCTGTAGTAAAGAGGTCCTGCAGGTAGCAGCTCGGGCCGATCTGGATGGTGCTGCGATGAAACAGGTAATGCACCAGGCCAAGCAATTCACCGGAGCGCTCCGCCACCAGTGCGTGCATGGGCTCGTAAGCGTCGAAGAAGCGCGACCATGTCATGCGCGTGATTTCAATCGGCAGCGCTGTCTCCGCC
>NZ_JBFTSF010000445.1:0-4858 GCF_056399905.1 Cupriavidus sp. 01L46 | reverse complement strand
CGCCTGGGCAGGGCGCCGCGCATCCTCATCGCCAAGCTGGGACAGGACGGGCATGACCGCGGCGCCAAGGCCGTGGCCGCGGCGCTCTCCGATGCCGGGTTCGCGGTCACGCTGGGGCCGCTGTTCCAGTCACCGCAGGACGCCGTGGCAATGGCCCTGCACGGGCAGGTCGACGCGGTGGGCGCATCGTCCCTGGCGGGTGCGCACCTGGCGCTGCTGCCTTGCCTGATCGATGGCCTGCGCGCTGGCTGGCCAGGCGCGCTGGTCTTCGCGGGCGGCGTGATTCCCGCCAGCCACGCCCGGCGGCTGCGCGCCCAGGGGGTGAGCGCGATCTTCGGGCCGGGTGCCACCATGGCGGCCATCGTCATGGGGATCGCGGGCGCATTGCTGGGGCATGCGGGCACGGCGCGCTTGCCCGATGCCCAGCTGGAAAGTGCCGGCTAGCGGGCGCGCTGCGCTTGGGCGGGGGCCGCTGAAGCTGCTTTGCCTGCCGGCCCGCCTTGCCCGCTGCCCCGCCCCCGAACCCCTCTCATTTCGTCGGGATTCATTGCCCATGGCTGGCGCCTGGGCTATCGTTCGTCTTGGCGCGAAGCGGCTGCGGGAACGCATGCGGCTGGGCTGCCCCCCCAAAAGGAAAACGGAGAGACCGTATCGTCCTCCCGCTGTACTGCCAACTACAGCGCACAACAGCGTACTACAGCGCACAACTGAAAAGATCAGCGCATGTCACGCCCTGGCCGCCACTGGCGAGGGCGGTCCATGGACAAGATGGCGCTGCCGTTTATTCCGGCTCGGTGATGGGTGCCTCCAGGKTGCCCCGTACCGGGCGATCCTTGACGCAGTTTGTTTGGAGAGTGTCTTCCATGCCCGCAGCATTCCGTTCCGAAACCGATTCGATGGGCGCCATCGATGTGCCCGCAGATCGCTACTGGGGCGCGCAGACGCAGCGTTCCACCATTAATTTCCCGATCGGGGTGAGCCGCTTCCGCTGGCAGCGGCCGGTGATCCGCGCACTCGGCATCCTGGATGAGCACTTCCCGCTGGTGGTGTTCCAGACCGGGTCCGGCACGCAATCGAACATGAACGCCAACGAGGTGATCTCCAACCGGGCCATCGAGATTGCCGGCGGGGAGCTCGGCAGCAAGAAGCCGGTGCATTCGAACGATCACGTGAACCGCGGCCAAAGCTCCAACGACACGTTCCCCACCGCCATGCACATCGCCGTGGTCGAGCAGATCCACACCAAGCTGCTGCCGGCCGTAGGCGCCTTGCGCGATACCCTGGCCGCCAAGGCGCAGGCGTACCAGGACATTGTCAAGACGGGCCGCACCCACCTGCAGGATGCCACGCCCATCACCCTTGGCCAGGAAATCAGCGCCTGGGTGGCGCAGATCGATTTCGGGCTGCATGGCGTCAAGTTGGCTGAGCCGGGCTTGCTGGAACTGGCCATCGGCGGCACGGCGGTGGGCACCGGGCTGAACGCGCATCCGCAGTTTGGCGCGCGCGCGGCGGCCTATATCGCCTCGCTGACCGGCCATCCGTTTGTCGATGCGCCCAACAAGTTCTTCGCGCTCTCCGCGCACGACGCGCTGGTGCAAACCTCCGCAGCGCTGCGCACGCTGTCCGGCGGCCTGATGAAGATGGCCAACGACGTGCGCTGGCTGGCCTCGGGCCCGCGCTGCGGCATCGGCGAGCTCAACATCCCCGAGAACGAGCCGGGCTCGTCAATCATGCCCGGCAAGGTCAACCCGACCCAGTGCGAGGCCATGACCATGGTGTGCGCGCAGGTGTTCGGCAACGATGCCACGGTGGCCTTCGCCGGCAGCCAGGGCAATTTCCAGCTCAACGTGTATAAGCCGGTGATGGTCCACAACGTGCTGGAAAGCATCGAGCTGATCGCCGACGCCTGCCTGGCCTTCAACGACCATTGCGCGCTCGGCATCGAGCCGAACCTGCCGAAGATCGCGGAGAATCTCGACAAGAACCTGATGCTGGTGACGGCGCTGAACCGCCATATCGGCTACGACAAGGCGGCCGCCATTGCCAAGAAGGCGCACAAGGAAGGACTGACGCTGAAGGCCGCCGCGCTGGCGCTGGGCTATCTCACCGAGGACGAATACGCGCGCTGGATCGTGCCCATCGAGATGACGCATCCGAACAAGGATTGAGCCGCAATACCTGACGTCTAGCTCCCGGCGCRCACCGCGGCGCGCCGGGGCTGGAACACCACCGGCAGCAGGGAAACGGCAATGATGGCCACGGTCAGCCAGCTCATATGCCCGCGCACCCATTCGATCCCGCCCAGCCAGAATCCGGCCAGCAGCAAGCCGGAGCACCACAGTGCCGCGGGCACATATCCCGTTTATCCCGTTTATCCCGTTTATCCCGCATGCGTGCCACCATCGGCACCTTACTGCTTGCCGCTGACCTGGTCGATCGTCCTGATCAGGTTCGCCAGCGATGTCTTGCAATCCGCCGCATTCGGCGTGCCGGCCCTGAGCGCCTCCAACGCACGGTCGATCGCTTTGTCGAGCACGTGCCAGTCGGCCGCCGCGCGCGGCTTCAGGCCCGCTTCGGCGGCGTCCCAGGAAACTTCCAGGTCCTTGATGCGCTTCTTCGCGCCGGCAAGGTCGCCCTTGTCGACGATCGATGCCGTATCCGCCGCGATCGCGCGGAACGGGCTCAAGTCCCCCAGCTTTGACGCGGTTGCGGCTTCGGCCGCAGGGATCAGGCTCGTGGAAGAGAAGACGGCATAGCCCGGCAGCCATGCCGCGAGCGCCAGCAATCCAATGGAGAAGGGGCGGGTGATAAGGAGTCTGCGCATGGTGGTCTCCTGCTGCATGGAAGGGTTGGATGCGGTGAAGAGGGCAACGGCGCTGCCATCGGTGTCACTCATGGCGCCGTTGCCGTTCCMAAAACCTGGTTTGCGTTGCGCTGGGCAACCGCGACCAGTGCGACGATGACGGCCAGGAAGATTGCGCTGGTCAGCGCCGCGCCAAAGCCAAGGCCGCCATAGGTCTGCGCCTGGGACAACAGGTCGCCCAGCGAGGCGCCGAGCGGGCGCGTCAGGATATAGGCGATCCAGAAGGTCAGAACGGCGTTGACGCCGAAGTAGAACGCCGCCACGGCGAGGGCAATGAGGGCGCCGAACACAAGGGTGCCTAGCTGGAATCCCAGGCCCAGGGCTTCGGTGGCCAGGTCGCCCGCGGCGGTGCCGAGGGCAAAGGTGCAAAGAATCGCGGCCCAGTAGAAGAGCTCGCGGCGGCGCGAGCAGATCGTGCGGATGGAGAGCGTGCCTTCGCGTCGGTACCAGAACGCGAAAATTCCCGCCAGCATGACGGCGAAGACGGCCGTGCTCAGATACAGGCTCACGCCCAGGCCATCGGTGAGCGCATCGGTGATCTGCGTGCCGACGACACTGACCAGCACCACGGTCAGCCAGTACATCCAGGGAACATAGCGATGCACCCGGACCTGCGCGAACAGTGCGATGGCCAGCAAGGCGCCCATGGCGCAGCCGGTGACGGCCTGGCCCAGCCCCGCGTTGACCGCGAGAAAATCGGCGCCGGTTTCGCCGACCGTGGTCGACAGGATCTTGATGATCCAGAAGCCCACGGTGACTTCGGGCACTTTGTTGAGCCAGGCTGGCATCGGCTGGGGGGACAGCGTGTTCATGGCGTGCTCCAGGTGTGCTATGCGCTGGGGGGCGGTTTGGCCCTGTTGGTTGTTGGGGGGGCTGGCGTGGGATAGGTCGCTCTACGCAGTCCGTGGCGCAAGGTTATGTCACCGTGGCTTAAGGTTGCATTAAGACCGTGTGGGAAGCCGGCTTGCGGCAGTGGCCTTGGCCGGTAACCAGGGCAATTTCCAGCTCAATGTGTGCAAGCCGGTGGAGGTCCGCAACCTGCTGGAAAGGCCTAGAGGGTGTTAGGCACTTTGCAATACGGGGACGGCATGAACGAGCATGAGCATGGCGAAGACGATGAAATGCAGGCCAGCCAGGGCTTCTGGCAAACGTTCATAGTCGCGTGCGAGTCTTCAAGTGCCTAACACGCTCTAAGCAAGGACTAAGCGCGCGGCGGGGCGCGCGCATTGGCTCAATGTCCCGTGAAGACCGTCAGCACCCCGGTGTAGCCGTAAAGGCGGTCTCTTGCGATCTCGCCGCCAGCGAAGAATCCCGCCAGCGGCAGGTCGCCCAGCGCATTGCGCACCATCTGCAACTCCGCATGCGGCGCCCCGAAATGGGGCCCACCCCGTCCGGAACAACTGATGTATAGCGCGCCCAGTGCCCGGCCGCTGTGGCCGCTCTCAAGCTCAGACCGGATCTCTGTGGCAACGCGCATCAGGTCCGCCCGCGCGGCGGCGGGGTTGCGCGTGCAGAAGGCCAGGCGCATGCCGTCCTCCACAACATCCGCCAGTGCCAGTACGCCATGCTGCGCGTCTACGCCAAGCACATGGCGCACCAGCGTATCCGTGCCGAACCTGCCAGGCACGCTGAGCGCATCGTCGTCGCCCTTGCTCAGGCCCACCAGCGTGGCGGACAGCACGCTTGCCAAGGTATCTTCCGGCACATTGCGCCCGAGCCCCAGGTCTTGCAGGACGCAGTCGAGGGCTGGCTCGCCATCAAGCTCGAACAGCAGGTTATGCGCGGCGCGGGTGACGGTGCGCATCGGCCCGATCGGCTTGCAGCCCTGCGTCACCCGCGAGATCAGGCCGATTTCGGGGCCGAACAACACACCCGACAGCCCGCCGGAGAAAACGCCATTGGCCATGTGCAAGGTGCGATTGCGCGCCGAAGACAGGCCGCCGAAGAGATAGCCGGTGGCAGTGCGCGTGCTGAGCTCGTGCAGCAGGTCCTGGA
>NZ_JBFTSF010000444.1:0-8217 GCF_056399905.1 Cupriavidus sp. 01L46 | reverse complement strand
GCAACCAGGTCTGCCACGCTGCCGGCATCGCCTACGCGATGAAGCTGCGCCGCGAGCCGCGCGCCGCGGTTTGCCTGCTCGGGGACGGCGGCACTTCGAAAGGCGATTTCTACGAAGGCATGAATATGGCGGGCGCCTGGCATGCGCCCCTTGTGCTGGTCGTCAACAACAACCAGTGGGCGATCTCCATGCCGCGCAGCCAGCAGACCGCCGCGCAGACGCTCGCGCAAAAGGCCATCGCGGCCGGTATCCCTGGYCTGCAGGTGGATGGCAACGATGTCGTGGCGGTGCGCCAGGTCACGCTCGATGCGCTGGAACGGGCGCGCAGCGGCGGCGGCGCCACGCTGATCGAAGCGATCACCTACCGGCTTGGCGACCACACCACGGCGGACGATGCCTCGCGCTACCGCGACAGCGAACAGGTCAAGCAGCACTGGCTGCTGGAGCCGGTGGCCAGGCTGCGCAACTATCTGCTGCGCCTTGGCGCATGGGATGCGGCACGCGAAGACGCGCTTGCCAAGGATTGCGCAGCGCAAGTGATGGCCGCAGTGGAGGCCTATCTGGCAACGCCCCTGCCGGAAACAACGGCGATGTTCGATCACCTGTATGCCAGCCTGCCCAAGGCGCTGGAGGCGCAAGTGGCCACCGCGCGTCGCTTTGCCCCGGGCGCCCCGGCTAATGAGAGCGAGAGGGATCATGGCTGAAATCAATCTGGTCGAARCCGTCAACCAGGCGCTGGCCCATGCGCTGGAACACGACCCGCGCGTGGTGCTGCTCGGTGAGGACATTGGCGTGAATGGCGGCGTGTTCCGCGCCACGGCGGGCCTGCAAGCCCGTTTTGGGGCCGAGCGCGTGATTGATACGCCGCTGGCCGAGTCCGGTATCGCCGGGGCCGCGATCGGCATGGCGGCAATGGGGCTGGCGCCCGTGGTGGAAATCCAGTTCACCGGTTTTATCTACCCGGCCATCGACCACATCATCAATCATGCCGGCCGTCTGCGTCACCGCACGCGCGGCAGGCTGAGCTGCCCGATGGTGCTGCGCTCGCCCTTTGGCGCCGGCATCCATGCGCCGGAGCATCACTCCGAAAGCCCCGAGGCGATGTTTGCCCATATTCCCGGCATCCGGGTGGTCATACCGTCCACCCCGGCGCGCGCCTACGGCCTGCTGCTGGCGGCCATGYGCGACCCCGACCCGGTGGTGTTCCTCGAACCAACCCGGCTCTACCGCCTGTTCCGCGAGGAAGTACCGGACAACGGCGAGGCGCTGCCGCTCGATACCTGCTTCACACTGCGCGACGGCGACGACATCACGCTGGTGAGCTGGGGGGCGATRCTGCAAGAGACGCAGGCCGCGGCTGACCTGCTGCTGGACGAGGGCATCGCCGCCGCCGTCATCGACGTCGCCACGCTCAAGCCGCTCGACATGGACACCATACTGGAATCGGTCACCAGGACAGGACGCTGCGTCATCGTCCACGAGGCGCCCCGCAGCGCCGGCTTCGGGGCCGAGATCGCGGCGAACCTCGCCGATGCGGGGCTGTACTCGCTGGCGGCGCCGGTGCAGCGCGTCACCGGCTACGACACCGTGGTGCCAATGGCCAGGCTCGAGTACACGTACCTGCCCAGCGTGGCGCGGATTGCCGACGCGGCGCGCAAGGCCATGGCCGCTTGACGTTTTTCCGGGGAGCGTTGATGAAGATCTTCAAATTGCCCGACCTGGGCGAAGGCCTGCAGGAAGCCGAGATCACCGAATGGCACGTCAAGCCCGGCGACACGGTGGCGGCCGACCAGCCGCTGGTTTCGGTCGAGACCGCCAAGGCGATCGTCGAGATACCGTCGCCCTACGCCGGACAGGTCGCCAAGCTGTTTGCCCAGCCGGGCGAGATCGTGCACCTTGGCGCGCCGCTGGCGGGCTTCGAAGGCGCCGGCGGGCAAGAGGATGCGGGCGCGGTGGTGGGCGATGTCAAAGTCGGCACGCACGTGGTCGCGGAAGCGCCCGCCGCCCTGTCCCGTGGCGGTGGCGCGGTGCGGGCCGTGCCGGCCGTGCGCGCCCTGGCGCGCCAGCTCGACGTGGACCTGGCGATGGTCACCCCAACGGGCGCKGACGGCATCATCAGCGCCGCCGATGTGCGCCGCGTTGCCGCGACGCTGGCGGACCTGGGGCCACCGGAAGTCCTGCGCGGCGTGCGGCGCGCCATGGCGCTGAACATGGCGCGCGCCCAAAGCGAGGTCGCCGCGGCGACCGTGATCGACGACGCCGATATCCATGCCTGGGCGCCCGGCACCGACACCACCATCCGGCTGGTGCGCGCACTGGTTGCCGGCTGCCGCGCCGAGCCCGGCCTCAACGCCTGGTATGAAAGCCAGACCGGGCGCCGCCATGTGCCGGCGCGGATCGACGTGGGGATTGCGGTCGACCTGCCCGAAGGCCTGTTCGTGCCGGTGCTGCGCGATACCGGCAAGCGCGACGCGGCAGACTTGCGGCGCGGCCTGGACCGCATGCGCGCGGATGTGCGTGCACGAACGATCGCCCCCGAGGAAATGCGCGGCAACACCATCACGTTGTCCAACTTCGGCATGATCGCCGGCAAGTACGCGGCGCCGATCGTCGTGCCGCCAACCGTCGCCATCCTGGGCGCCGGCCGGATCCACGATGCGGTGGTTGCGGCCGGCGGCATTCCTGTCGTTCACCGCATCCTGCCGCTCAGCCTGACCTTCGATCATCGGGTGGTCACAGGCGGCGAGGCCGCGCGCTTCCTGGCGGCAGTGATCGCGGACCTGGCGCTGGCGGCCTAGGCCCGGGCAGCGCGGCAGGCGAGCGCGTGGGGCTTTACTCCGCGCGGATCCTGGCTTCGGCCACGATCTTGGCGGAGCGCTCCATGTCCTCCTTCTCGAAGCGGGCGAAGTCTTCCGGCGTGCCTGGCGAGAGCAGGTAGCCCTGCTCGGCCAGCCTGCCGCGCAGGTCGGACGCCAGTGCTTTGTTGACCTCGGCGTTGAGCCGCCTGGTCACATCGGCCGGCAGCTTGGCCGGACCCCACAGGCCATACCACGAGTAGAACTCATAGCCCGGCACTGTCTCGCCAACGGTCGGCACGTCGGGCATGGAAGGCAGCCTGTCCTTGGAGGTCACCGCGACCACGCGCACCATGCCGCTCTTGTGATAGGCCAAGGCGCCAAGCACGGGATCGATAAAGCCATCGATGGCGCCGCCGATCAGGTCCTGGTAAGCGGGCGCGGAGCCCTTGTACGGCACCACCAGGTAATCGATCTTGCCTGCCCGCTTGAGCAGCTCCGTGGACAAATGCCCCGCGGACGCCTGCGAGCCAATCGCGAACGACATCTTGCCGGGATGCGCCTGCGCGTAGGCGATCAGCTCCTTGATATTCTTCACAGGCAGGTTCTTGTTGACCGAGACCGCCAGCGGCCCCTTGCCGACCAGCGCGATCGGCACGAAATCCCTGGTCACATCGTAAGGCGACGATCTCAGGGTCATGGGCGTGGTGGTGAAGGTGGAGGCGCTGAACAGCAGCGTGTAGCCGTCCGCCGTGCCCTTGGCCACCGCATCGGCGCCGATGATGCCCTGGCCGCCGGGCCGGTTGTCGACGATGAAGCTCTGGCCGGTTTGCTCGGAGAGCTTCTGCGCCAGCATGCGGCCGACGGTGTCGGTGGGGCCGCCGGGCGGGAACGGAATGATGACGCGCAGGCTGGAACAGGTCGGGGTAGCTCTCGTTGCCGCCCAGGCCCAGGCCGGCGGCGATATTGAGCGACATCTGATGGCCGCCGTGCGGGATGCAGCGGCTTGGCGACCAGCCAAAGGTCTTCAGCACGTCCAGCGTGCGCTCGTACTCCACCAGGCCGTAGGACAGCGCGCAGTCGAACTGCAGGTAGTCGCGGTCCGGGCGCATGGCGCCGTAGCGGATCAGGTTGCGGGCGTCCTGGTGGCTGAACAGGTTTTCGCCGGTGGCCATGGCGCCGGGGTAGTACTCAGCCAGCGTGGCCTGCAGGTGGTAGTCCAGCGGATCGCCGGCTTCCTCGTACCAGAACAGCGGATAGTCGCGCAGCATCTTGGCGTAGGCGATCGCGGTGTCCAGGTCGAAGCGGCCGTTGGCGTCCACGGCGAGCTGCGCGTCCGGGCCGATTTCCTGCAGCACGGCCTCGATGCGCGCGCTGTCTTCTTCCAGGCTGGCGCCGCCGATCTTCATCTTGACCACGTTGTAGCCGCGCTTCAGGTAGGAGCGCATCTCGGCGCGCAACGCGCCGAGGTCCTTGCCTGGATAGTAATAGCCGCCGGCGGCGTAGACGAACACGCGCGGGTTGGCGTTGACGCCGTGGCGCTCGGCCAGCAACTGGAACAGCGGCACGCCGGCGATCTTGGCCACCGCATCCCACACCGCCATGTCGATGGTGCCGACCGCCACCGAGCGCTCGCCATGGCCGCCCGGCTTCTCATTGGACATGGTGGCGGCCCACACGCGGTTGGGGTCGAGGTTGGTGCCGGCGTCGTCCAGCAGCGATGCTGGATCGGCCGCCAGGATACGCGGGGCAAACCGCTCGCGGATCAGGCCGCCCTGGCCGTAGCGGCCGTTGGAGTTGAAGCCGTAGCCGATCACGCGCTTGCCGTCGCGAAAAGCGTCGGTCACCACGGCGACGAGGCTGCTCGTCATCTTCGAGAAATCGATATAGGCATTGCGGATGGGTGATGAAATCGGCTTCGTCACTTCACGGATGTCAATGATGCGGACGGACATGGCTTGTCTCCAGTGTTCTAGTGTTCCGGTGTTCCGGTGTTCCGGTGTTCCGGTGTCTTTCGGTAATCGGCGAATCAGGTGGTTCGATACCTCGGCTGAGTGCGCTACAGCGACCCGCCGCCGCAAATCAGGATCTGCTGCCCGGTGATGGCGCCGGCATCGGGCCCGAGCAGGAAGCTCACCACCCCGGCCACTTCATCGGGCCGGATAAAACGCCCGATGGGCGGCGTGCGCGGCGGCGTGCCCTTGCGGCCCGGGTCGTTGAGCATCGGGGTCTCGGTGGCGCCCGGCGCCACCACGTTGACAGTGATGCCGCGCGGCGCCAGCTCCGCGGCCCAGGAGCGCGCCATGCCCACCACCGCCGCCTTGGTCGCGGCGTACTGGCTGCGCCCTGGCGCGCCCGCCGCCGTGCGGCTGCCGATCAGCACGATGCGCGCGCCATCCGGCAGCGTCGGCATCAGCGCGTTGACCAGCACGCAGGCGGCTTGCACGTGGATGCGCCACATGCCCTCGCCGTCCTCGGGGTTCAGCTCGCCGAGCACCGCCGTGCGCATGAATCCCGCGGCATGGACGATGGCGTCGACCCGTGCCAACGTGGCCACGGCGACAGCAAGCTTTGCAGCATCGGTCAGGTCGACTTCGATCCCGTTGAAACCCTCGGCGCCGGGTGCCGGCGAGCGGTCCAGCCCGGTCACCGCCCAGCCCGCCGACAGCAGCCGCCGGGCAATGGCCGCGCCGATACCGGAGCTGGCGCCGGTGACCACGGCGTGCCTGGTCCGCGCCGCGGGCGTGTCGTCGTCTTGCATGGATTGGCTCATCAAAGCCCCTTTGGATTGCATGGCCGGCGGCCCGGCCCTCGGCACGCTGGCCGCGGGCCGGGATGGCGCGCCGGTACAGCGCCGGTGCAGGCCCGGATCAGACGCGGTTCAGGCTCAGGCAGCCGCCTTCTGCGTCACGCCGGCGTGTTCCAGCGCGCCCTTGATCGCGGCCAGCTCGGCGGCCGACGGTGCGTGGGTCGGCGGGMGCACCGTGCCATCGCGCAGGATGCCGGCCAGCGCCATGGCGGCCTTCATGCGGCCATGGGCTTCGCCCGTGGGCTCGCCGGCGCCGTACACCGCATCCTTGAGCGGGTTGATCAGGGCCTGCACGCGCATGGCTTCACGCAGGTCGCCGGCCTTGACCGCCTTGAGCAGGTCGTTGATCACGCGAGCAACTCCGACGAGTAGGAGCCACGGGTCCAGGCCGGGTAGATATGCACCACCAGGGGCAGCCCGCTGGCCTTGCCGATGGCGTTGAAGTAGTCGAGGCAATGCTCCGGCTTGAAGCCAAAGCGCAGCCAGTGATGCGGCGGCATGATATCGAGCCCGGCGGCGCCAGCTTCCTTGGCCCAGCCCGCTTGTTCCACGGCGTCGTTGATGCCTTCGCAGACCACCGACGAGATCACCGGGCAAATGCCCTGGGTGGCGTCGGCGGTGATGCGGGTCACTTCGGCGCGCTCGCGCGGCGTCAGCGAAAAGACTTCACCGGTATGGCCATTGGTCATCAACGCGGTCACGCCAGCTTGGCCGCCCAGCCACCTGGCAAAGCGGCGCAGCTCCGGCTCGTTGATGCTGTAGTCCGCGTTGAAAGGAACCGCGATGGCGGGAATGATGCCGTGGAAATTGATATCAGGCACGTTCGTCTCCTGGTGTGGCCTGCGCTATTTGCGCGTTCGGGTGGGTATCAAGGTGGGCGGAATAAATCCGCCGGAGGGTTGCAGCGCACGGGCCAGCTCGGTAGCGGCATGCACTACCGCCGGGGCCGTGGTCGATTCGAAATCTTCAAGCGAGGTATTCATGGCCGGCGCCGCCACGCTCAGGCCGGCAACCGGCACGCCGTCCACATCCAGCACCGGCGCGGCCACCACATAGAGGCCGGACACCGTTTCCTGGTCCGACAACGCATAGCCCTTGGCCCGCACGGTCTTGAGCCGCTCGAGGATGGTGTCGAGCTCGGTGAGCGTGTGGTCGGTCAGCTTCTGGCGGGGCTGGGCGTCCAGCACGCGGGCCTGCATGTCCTGCGGCAGCCACGCCAGGATGGCGTAGCCCACGGCCGTGGAATAAGCCGGCACCCGGCTGCCGATGCGGATATCCACGCCAAGCCGCGTCAGCCCGGCCTGGATCCGTTCCGCGTAAAGCACGTCCGGGCCATCCAGCACGCCGATGGAAGCGGCTTCATTGATCTCCCCCACCAGCGCGCGCAGGATCGGCCTTGCCCGCGTGCGCAGGTCGGCATGGGCGATGGCGTCAAAGCCCAGGTCCAGCACCTTCAGCGACAGCCGGAACAGCCGCGTGTCCGGCACGCGCTGCACGTAGCCGATATCCACCAGCGTATTGAGGAAACGAAAGGCCGTGGCATTGTCCAGCCCGGAGCGGCGCGCGACTTCCGCCATGGTGAGCTCGGGTTCCTGCGCCGTGAACGCTTCAAGAATGCGGAAGCCCTTCGCCAGCGACTGCACCGTGTTCTTGGATGCGTCGCCCGCGCTGCTCGCCTTCGATGCGGTCGGGACGGAGTTCTCGGTAGCCATGTCAATCTCCACTGTCAGTTCTTCGTTCTTGATGCGAACCCGGAATCAAGTTCGGATTCCGAATTTTAATTCGATGAACGGACGGAGGAAAGCCCTCGCTCTGGTTAGGTGGATATGCATCGGCATTGCTGCCGAACCCTTAAAATTCGGATTGCGAATTTTTATTCGAAATATGAGCCTAAAAAGAAGTGCCAACCAACGGCACCTGTTTTTCCTGCCCTGCGCCCTGCAGCGCTTTTTAATTTATTCGGATAGCGAATTTGTATTCGCGATATGAAATATTCTAGGCCTCGACTTCCGGCCCTTGCAAGCTCGATTTGCTAAGGGTTTTTACTAGGCGAGCTTCCCAACGGGAAGCCGGATGCTTGCATGGTAAGGGACCAATGCGAATCCCGCCCCCTGCTGGCCTGAACACACCTTGCCGGCGGCGGTCCAACAACTTCATTGCCCGGAAGGCGGTGCGACCATGTCTGACACGACGACTTTTGTGCACGCTCACGCAGCCCATGGCGACTGGCAGGCAGCCCTGGCGGAGTGCCGGCAGCAATTTGACGCGCAGCTTGCGGCGCGTCAGGCAGCGCCGGGCGGAGCGGCCCCGCTTACGCTCGGCTGGTGCTACCTGAGCGACTATTACGCGCCGGCCGCAGAGGCCATCCTCGCCGCGCTGCAGGAAACCTGGCCGGGCGTGGCCTGGGTGGGTGCGGCTGGCGTGGGCGTCTGCGCCAGCGGGGTCGAATACTTCGACGAGCCGGCCATGGTGCTGATGGCGGCCGCATTGCCGCCCAGCACGTTCCGGCTGTTCTCCGGGCAGCAGCCACTACCTTCGGCGTCCACCCCCTCCACCTCCTACTTCGCGCCCCATACCGCGCTGGTCCATGCCGAGGGCAGCACGCCGGATGTC
>NZ_JBFTSF010000443.1:0-3862 GCF_056399905.1 Cupriavidus sp. 01L46 | reverse complement strand
TCCCATCTGGTGGCCCATGCGATCGACGATGACGGGATCCTGATGTGGTTCAACGACCGCTCCCCCGCGGCCATCAGCTTTGCCAGGAGCTTCCTGCTCGGCTATTCCGGCAACGGGCTCGGCTCCGACGCTGCCGGCAATGCCATCGCCAAGGCCTTCAGCCAGGCGGGCGTCAGCAAGATCTACGCCGGCGAAGAAGCCGCTGACCTATTCGGCGTGGCGCGCGGCGACGATCGCGTGCCGGATCTCGTCGGCATTGCGCAGCAAGGTACCGTCTGGGCCGGCGGCAAACTGTCGAAGATCGCCGAACACGGCGGTGATGCCAGGCAGGACCGTCACGTACCCATCGTTGTATGGGGCGCAGGCATCGACCAGAACATCGTCGACGAACCGGTCCAGACCAACCAGATCGCGCCGACCATTCTCGCGTTGCTTGGACTCAAGCCGCATGAGCTGCAAGCGGTGCAGGCCGAGCACACCAAGGTACTGCCGCATCTGCATTGAGCGGCGCCGGGACAGCAGCGCAAGCTGACGGTCCCGGCACAGGAAACAGCCCCGTGGCTGTGGCGTCCACGGGGCGTTCCTGCATTCCTGGATCGCAGCGCGGGGTGGCCGGTTCCTCCCCGTCCCACCTCTTCGCATCGCCACAATTCCAGTTTCTGGAATTGACAAATCCCGAGCCAGCCATTCCCCGACGCCCGCCGCCGGCATCACAATGCGCGTTGCGCAAAGCAGCGCAGGCACCTGGCTCGTCCGCCAGCCCTCGTCCCCGTTGCACCATCCCCCACAAAAAAACATGAGAACCATCACGATCAACGGTAAGCCGCAAAAGATCGACCTGCCCGATGACGCCCCGCTGCTGTGGGCGGTGCGCGATCACCTCGGCCTGACCGGCACC
Organism: Cupriavidus sp. 01L46; assembly: GCF_056399905.1. Lineage (NCBI taxonomy): Bacteria > Pseudomonadati > Pseudomonadota > Betaproteobacteria > Burkholderiales > Burkholderiaceae > Cupriavidus > Cupriavidus sp. 01L46. Next base: position 2,964 of record NZ_JBFTSF010000443.1, on the reverse strand, counting down.
AAATTTGGCTGCGGCATGGCCCTGTGCGGCGCCTGCACCATGCACCTGGACGGCCAGCCGATCCGCTCCTGCGTGACCCCGATCTCGGCGGTAGCCGGCAAGAAAATCACCACCATCGAGGGCTTGTCGGCCGACAAGATCGGGCAGGCCTTGCAGGCCGCATGGGAGGAATTCGGCGTGCCGCAGTGCGGCTACTGCCAGGCGGGGCAGTTGATGTCCGCCACCGCGCTGCTGCACGCCAACCCGCACCCGAGCGAAGAAGACATCGACGGGGCCATGAGCGGCAACATCTGCCGCTGCGGCACCTATACGCGCATCCGCGCCGCCATCCAGCACGTTGCCGGATCGAGCGTGACTGCAAAGCCGTCTGCCCAGCCGACCGGCAAGAGGAGCGCCAAATGAGCACGCTGCAATCTGCCGGGCGCCGCACCTGGCTCAAGAGCATGGGTGCCCTCGCCGGCCTGACGTTGACTGTTGGCCTGGACGGCATCGTGCTGGCAGCGGATGAGCCCAAGAAGTACGGCCGCGACGGCATGCCTGGCGGCGCCGTGGATAGCCCGCTGGTGTTCCTCTCCATTGCCGAAGATGGCAAGGTAAGCATCGTCTGCCACCGCTCCGAGATGGGGCAAGGCGTGCGCACCAGCCTGCCGATGGTGGTGGCCGACGAGCTCGAAGCCGACTGGGCGCAGGTGCTGGTGGTGCAGGCGCCCGGCGATGAAATCCGCTACGGCAACCAGAACACCGACGGCTCGCGCAGCGTGCGGCATTTCTTCGAGCCCATGCGGCGCGTAGGCGCAAGTGCGCGGATGATGCTGGAAGCTGCCGCCGCCGCCCGCTGGAATGTGCCGGTGAGTGAAGTCCAGGCACGCAACCACGCGGTGGTCCACGTGCCGAGCGGCAAGAGCCTTGGCTTTGGTGCGCTGGCAAAGGATGCCGCGCGCCTGCCCGTGCCGGCTGCCGCCAGCCTCAAGCTGAAGGATCCGGCCCAATTCCGCTATATCGGCAAGGACAGCACGCGCAGCATCGATGGCCACGACATCGCCACTGGCCGCGCGCAGTACGGCATCGACGTGCGGCTCGACGGCATGCTGTACGCCGTCATCGCGCGCCCGCCGGTGTTCGGCGGCAAGCTCGCCGGCGTTGACTCCACGCAGGCGATGAAGGTGCCTGGCGTGATCAAGGTGGTGGAGCTGGCCGGCAGCCCCGCGCCCGCCCTGTTCAACCCCCTTGGCGGCGTGGCGGTGATTGCCACCAATACCTGGTCGGCCATCAAGGGCCGCGAGGCGCTGAAGCTGCGCTGGGACGATGGCCCCAACGCCAGCTACGAGTCCGGTGCGTTCCGCGCCGCGATGGAAAAGGCCGCAAGCCAGCCCGGCAAGGTGGTGCGCAACCAGGGCGACACGATGGCCGCCCTGTCCGGCCCCGGCAAGCGCATTACCGCGCAGTATTACCTGCCGCATATCGCGCACGCCACGATGGAGCCGCCGGTTGCCACGGCGCGCATCGCCGATGGCAAGTGCGAAGTCTGGACGTCGGTGCAGGCGCCGCAGGCCACGCGCGAAACCGTGGCCGGGCATCTCGGCCTGAAGCCGGAGGACGTCACGGTGCACGTGACGCTGCTGGGCGGCGGCTTTGGCCGCAAGTCCAAGCCGGACTTCGCCGCCGAGGCCGCGCTGCTGTCCAAGGCCATGGGTGGCAAGCCTGTCAAGGTGACGTGGACGCGCGACGACGACCTGCATCACGACTACTTCCACACCGTTTCCGTCGAGCACATGGAAGCCATGCTCGGCACCGACGGCAAAACGCAGGCATGGCTGCATCGCACCGCCGCCTCCACCATCACGTCCACCTTCGTGGCCGGCGCAAAGAACGAAGCCACGTTCGAGCTTGGCATGTCGGCGGTGAACATGCCATTCGACATTCCCAACGTGCGCGTGGAAAACCCCGAGGTGGAGGCGCACACCCGCATCGGGTGGTTCCGCTCGGTGTCCAACATCCCCCACGCCTTCGCCGTGCAATCGTTCGCGGCCGAACTGGCGACGGCGGCAGGGCGCGACCATCGCGACTACCTGCTGGCGCTGCTCGGCCCGGACCGCCGTATCGACCCGACGCAGTTGTCCGATACCTGGAACTACGGCGAATCGCCGCAGCAGTATCCTCTTGATATCGGCCGCCTGCGCGGCGTGATTGAACTGGCCACGCGCGAAGCCGGCTGGGGCAAGACGCTGCCGAAGGGACGCGGGCTGGGGCTAGCTGTCTGCTACAGCTTCGTGACMTACGTGGCGGCGGTGATCGAAGTGGCGGTGGCCGATGACGGCAGCATCAGCGTGCCGCGTATCGACATGGCGGTGGACTGCGGCGCGCAGGTCAACCCGGACCGCATCCGCTCGCAGGTCGAAGGCGCCTGCATCATGGGCATCAGCCTGGCCACCACGGGCGAGATCACCTTCAAGGACGGGCGCGCCCAGCAGGACAACTTCCACCAGTACGAGGTGATGCGCGCGCCCTCGGCGCCGCGCCAGATCCATGTGCATCTGGTGCCGGGCAGGTTCGACGCACCGCTTGGCGGCGTCGGTGAGCCGGCCATGCCGGCCATTGCGCCTGCGCTGTGCAATGCGATCTTTGCGGCTACCGGCCGTCGCATCCGCGCGCTGCCGATCCGGGAGCAGTTGAAGAAGGCTTGAGCCTGAGTCTGAACCGCGGGGCATTGCAGCCGGCGCGATCTGCCGGCTGCAATGCCTTTGGCCTCAGGTACGTCTGGCTTTCACCTTCGCTTTTTCACCTTCGCTTTGGCGCGGCGCTTCTTCATCCAGATCACTGTGCCAGTGACGCTGAGCATGGCCACCAGCAATCCCAGAACGCACATGAAGGCCTTGAATGGCCGCCCCCAGAGCGTGGCCATGTGCAGGCTGGAGATCCAGCTCCGGATGGTGTCGCCGCTGGCTGCGCCGGTGGGCAGCCAGG
>NZ_JBFTSF010000442.1:0-3877 GCF_056399905.1 Cupriavidus sp. 01L46 | reverse complement strand
GATCGGAGATGTTCAGCGCAGCCCACGGGATCGAGGATTCGATGGCTGGAGGGCAGTCGATCAGGATGACTTCGTGATTCTCCGCGTGCTTCGCAATTTCGCCGATCAGCTTTTCGCGCAGCGGTGCAAGGCTAATGACCGTCGCTGGAAACGGCTTATCCTGAGAGGCCTGCCCCGCCCAAATCGTACTGGTTCCTTGCTTGTCCATGTCGACCAGCATCGTCCGATGCCCGCGCAGAGCGAAACTCGCGGCAAGCTGCATCGACACCATAGTCTTGCCGCAGCCCCCCTTCTGGTTGAAAACGGTCACGATCTTTGCCGGCATACACTCCCCAAGAAACCCAACTCAAATAAAAAATATCAGCCACGTGGAACTTTAACTTGCCTCGAACTGTGATAGGCATTTTCACGCATAAAATCCAGAAATTTATGAAGGATGCGTTGCCTGGCGACAACAGGGAGAGGGTTGCATATGGCTCCCCTTAGCGCCCAGCCGCCCAACCTTCCTCGCGCTTTCATGCATGAAAGCTGGTCGGAAGTTCAGGCGTCATCTTTCAAGCATGAAAGTACGGAGCCAGAGGACCTGCACGCAACGAAGGCTTGTGACGCTATTTCGTACTCCCGCGGCACAGACACTGACGGCCGGCTTTCATGCATGAAAGCTCCCACTTAACCTGCGCAAAGGAGGCMGCTGCCTCTCATTCCTGCCCTGGCCGTCGGTTTCGTCGCCTATCACGCAATCCGACTTAGCCCCGATGCATTGCATTTCGGAAAGGACGATAGGCGATTCGTGCAATCATCAGGTACGCAACACCCGAACCGCCCCGGTCCTTTGGCAAGAGGCATCTACTTTCATGCGTGAAAGTGAAGAAGAACGGCCACGTCTCCGCATCAAAAAGCGCGCGCTTTCACGCTCGAAAGTCGGATTCGAAACTCCACTGAGGGAAGCTTTGGTGCTGCAGCTTTACGTGATGACTGACTTGAGGCTCTGCCAGTTTCACGCATGAAAATCACCGCTTGCATCTGCAACAACAGAGTAAAGGTATGGGCTTTGATTGGTTTATGCGAACAAATGACAAATCTGTGCAGGGCGGGGATAACTTTCAAACATGAAAATCTCCGATGGCGCGTGTCTAGGAGATTTTGATCTGAAACGGTTCAAAGTTCGCGGCCAATCCTCGATCGGACTTTCATGCTTGAAACTCTGTCGCTKCGGGTCCTCACCACCCATGAACTGATCTGCTGGCGGGGTAAAGTAGGCGACGACGTCTGCACGTGGGATCAGCGAAGCTGCTGTCAGAGCAAGACTTTCATGCTTGAAAGTACACCCGCACAACAACGGATATGGCTCCTGAGGCTCTAGTCTCTCGAATCCAAGAATATTTGGAATACGCACGGGAGGTAGTGCGTGCCACGTTAAGGTGCCCGTATTCTGCGCGCAAGGAATGTTTTCAATATATTTTATACATATTTTAAGTATATCTACTCGGAGCAAACGATATGAGGGCACTTTCACGCGTGAAAGCGTTGTGCGGCGGTACTGCTGCGTGAGTAGTACAAACTGTCGACGGGCTGAAATCTAATATTGAACTCTGACGCTTGGTCATATTCGGGTCGGCTTACTTCAAGTGAATGACCGGCTGGCGAGCCAAACGCAGACTCGGCTGTGCCGCGTCAAGGCCATGGGTGCGCCGCCAAAGGCAAGGACGAAATAGGGCGGCTCAGGCCCGTCGCTCAAGAACCAGGTCCGGACTCCTGGGGCGGAACGTTCACGTTCGCACATGCAAGGTACAGCGATGGAACAAGCTTCCCCTCAGGGTGTCTCCGCATCACAGTTCGCACGAGCGTAGTGAATGTGGCCGCATCAACCCGAGCCATTGGTCCTCACAAGGTGTGTTTGTCTGCCAATGCTGCGACTTGCCGCGCCAACGCGGACCACAATGCGAGCCAGGTGATCCGCGACCGGAGGGGATTGCTCCTGTCGGGAGGACTCTCAACCAAGGGCAGGAAAGAAGGGGATACGTCAGAACCGCGCTACGGGTCGGACGATCCGAGCCGGGGTCCGTAGCTACCCCTACATCGAGGGAGACTTGAATGAGGCACCGGGGGCACTGCCTCAAGCACGATTGCACGATTCGCTGCACCCCGCCCCCTTGCTACAAGCCGAAGGCTTCAGAGCGGGAGTATGCATCACGGAGGGACGAGCCGGCGAAGCAGCGCACGTCACGCTGCTGTAGGCCATTCGCCGGCGGCTCGACCTCAAGGGCCTAGAGTCATCGCAAAGGACTGATCGTAGCCGCTGCCAGCAGGCTTGGCTCGTTTGCAGAGACGCCCAGCGTGCAGATTGCGTTTCGGGGTCTGTACAGGTCTCACAGAGCTCCGGCTCGGAGCGAGAGACTCAATACCGTGCCGCCGCTGCTTATGCCCCTGGTCCGCGAATTTCAAGATCACTCAGAGCAAGCTCGAGCCAAGCTGGACTGACTCTGAATGTGGGCCTGAGCAGCCAAGGTGTAATTGATTGGTGCAACCGCACGGTGTTAGCTGACAAGTTCGGCGGTAGATGCCCGGCCCATGAACGAACCAAGCTCCAGGCGTAGTGCAGAGTGCCCAAGGATCTCCAATTCGTCTGGCACGGTTTTGACCTTCACGCGCTTCGCGGCCATCTTGAAGGTAGCTTCCTTTTGCAGTGCTTTGCGCACTCGTGCCCGCGCATCTTCGCCCAGGTCAAGATAAGCCGCGATGCCAGCCTCGGCCTCGCTCTCCGCGGTCCTTGTCAGCTTCCGGTGCGCTTCGGTAGTCTCGGCGATCGGCTCGGCCACCGTCAGCTTAGGTGCGCCCGCATTTGCCATCTGCACTTCGATCTCGCTAAGTCGCAAATTGTCGCGGATCGCCTTCATCAGGTACATCGCCGGCGCCTTCACCTTGCCACTCTTCACGCGGAAGCGCGTCAATTCGATTGCGGCTTTAATGCGTTCATCGGTATATTCGTCCCGGTTCTCCACCAGCTCGTCCAGATGCTTCTTACTGAGCCCGAAGCCTTTGACCAGCGTCTCATAGAGGTCCTTCAGTTCATGAGGCGAATTGAAGTCGAGAACAAGCTTGCCGGAGGCGTTGTCCCGCAATTTGAACCGAAGCGCGGCAACGCGGCGAGAGCCTTGTGCGTTCTTCGTTTCAAACTCAACGTGCAAGTCGGTCAACTCATTAATCTGCTTGATACCCTTGTCAAGCACCTGACGCTTGAACTCTTTATATTCAGTGAGCGACTTGACCGAGTCGGCATTCACCCAGCGTCGTATCTCGTCCAGAGGAATCCACTCCGTGGTTCCCATGAATCGCAGGGAGCTCAAGCGTTCGTAGAGAATGTAGGCATAGCTGAAGAGCGCCGCCGACATCCGCAACGATAGATACGTATAGCGCTGAGGATCCTTCAGTTGTCGGTGGATCATCTCGTCAACTTTGAACGTGATCCTGCCGCCAGCAATCGCGACAGGCCCGAGCAAAGGTATGGAGGCCCACTGAGGATCGCCGCCTTTGCCGCCCTCAACGGTCACCTGCACCGACGACTGTTGGCACTCGCGCAGCACCTTCTTGAGGTGAGTGATGTTGTTCGACTTCTCGTACTTGGCGAGCCACTTGAAGTAGCCTAGATCAAGGTCATAGTGGGTCTGGTCCGGCCGCTCCGACACCTCGAGCCAAAGCGCGTTGATCGTTCGGCGTGCCAACAGGCTCAGCGTGGTAACGTCAATCAGGACATTGGTCTTTCGGTACCCGATATCCCGTGRCGATTCGGTAATTGCGCTGTCAGGTCCGAGTTGCTCTCGCACGGCAGTGAAGATGTCGAAGCCGAGCTGCTCCGGCGTCGTTTTCCTCACGATGT
>NZ_JBFTSF010000441.1:0-3885 GCF_056399905.1 Cupriavidus sp. 01L46 | reverse complement strand
GTACATGTCCTCGGCCACCTTCACGTCGCGGCTCAGCGCCCCCGACTCGCGCTCCGCCTCGGACAGCCCTTGGCGCCGGCTATCCATKCTGCGCCTGTCGCCGCGCAACTGCTCGATCTGCTCGTCGATCGCCCGCACTTCCTGGCTCTGCGGCATGAAATTGCGCAGCAGGCGCGCACGCTCGAGCCGTAGCCCGGAGATCTGCCGCTGGTACTCGATGCTGCCGCTGAGGTAGGACTGGGACTCCTGGGAAGGCTGCAAGGACCCGGCGCGCGTGCGAAAGCGCGCCAGAGCCGCCTCGGCCGCCTCCAGCTCGGCCTTCACGCGTGGCAGCTCGCCGGAGACGAAATCCAGCTGCTGGTTATCCTGCTCGCGCCGATGGCCGACCTGTGTATCGACAATCGAGCGCGCCACGGCATTGACCACGGCCGCGGCATGCTCCCGGTCGGCGTCGCGCCAGACGATGCGCACCGCGTCGGCGGCTGCGCCAGCCGTACCGCTATTCGGCCCGGTTGCCGTGGCCATGCCGCGCTGCGGCTCCAGCTTGAGCCCGCGCGCCAGCAGCTCGACAGCCGTGACGGCGTCGCGGCGCATCACCACGAACTCGGTCCCCGCGCGCGCGGTGAGCTGCGCCAGCTTGAGCGAAACGCCATGGCCCCGCGCAATGTCGCCAACCTTGCCCGTCAGCAGCAACACGCCGTCCTCGCCCAGCAGGCGAAAGCGCTGCTCGCCCAGTGCCACCAGCGTCAGTGGCTGGTTGAGCAGCGCGTCGGGCACGTTGAGGGCGATCAGGTCGATCCGCTCACCACCCCAGGCGTAGGCGGACAGGCTCTCCAGCGGCGCAGCTAGCGGCGTCGAAAGCGATGTCGAAAGCGGCCCGGGCTGCGCGCCACCGGCAAACCGCGCCCATAGCGCACCGGCCACGGGCACCGTACGCGGGGCCGCGGTGATATCGAGGCGGGTTTCCCGCACCACCGGCGCCAGCACCGCGCGGCTGGTCAGCGCGTCCGGCCGCAGTTCGTCGGCGGGCTGCCCCGCGCTGGCCGTGCCCTGCACATTCAGCGCAAGGCGCCTGGCAGACTCCGGGCGCACCAATACGTCCGCCTCGTACATGGCAGGCAGCGACCACGCATACAGCGCACCGCACAGCGCGCTGAACAGCATGGCGGCAAGGATCCAGCCGGCATGGTCAAGCAGTGCCCGGGCCGCGCCCGAGCGCACGCGGGAACCCGGCTGCCGGGATGCCGGAGACAAGCCCACTTCGGTAAAGGTAATCACGCTCGGCTCCCCCGCTTGCACTCCATGCCCTACATGCCCCGCAGCCCTTGCCGCGCTCAGTGCGCGTGATGCGCACAGACAGCCAGCGCGCGGGCGTGTCCCACCCGTTCCGGCAAGGCTGGCCCGTCACCCCCGGTGGACAGCAAGCGCTCGTATTCGCGCCTGACGAGGCCGTAGCACTCGCAGACGTGCAGCTCCAGCCGGACCCGGTCGATCACCGTGATGTGGCCGCGGCTGTAGTGGATCAGCCCGAGATTCGCCAGTTTCCTGGCGGCCTCGGTCACGCCCTCGCGGCGCACGCCCAGCTTGGTGGCGATGACCTGTTGGGTAATGGCGATCTCGTTCGAGCAAAGGCGGTCGACGGCGAGCAGCAGCCAGCGGCAAACCTGCTGGTTAAGCGAGTGATAGCGGTTGCACACCGCGGTCTGCGCGATCTGCGTGAGCAATGCCTGCACGTACAGCAGGGTCAGCCGCAGGATGGCCGGTGAGCGCAGCAGTTCTTGCCGCAGCTTGTTTGCCGCGAGCCGGTAGCCGAACCCGGGCGTGTGCACCTCCAGCCGGTAGGGCATGGCATTGCCCCCCGTCACCACCGGGATGCCGACCATGCCCTCGTTGCCGACCGTGGCGATCTCGACGGTGGTGGCGTCCTCCAGGAAGGACAGCATGGAGACGACCGCCGTGGTCGGGAAATACACATGATTGGTATGCTGCCCGCAATCGGTCAGCAGTTGCCCGGGGCGCAGGCGCACCAGTTCGAGGTGGTTGGAGATGGCCTCCCAGTCGCCGCGCGGCAAGCCGCGCAGGAGGTGATTGACGTCCGGAGCTAATCGCTGGCTGTGCATCACGTGTTTCCCCCTGCAAGACCCTAACTGCCCAACTGCCTGCCCCGCCAGCCCTGGTTTATTTGCCCAGCTGCTTGGTGAAGAACAGGGTCTGGATGGTCGGCGTAATCTGCTCGAGCACCCGGTTAAAGCGCACGGCATCCGACGTGCCCACGTACACCACGTCGAGCGGCTCCATGCGGAACTGCGTCGACAGCAGCAAAGCATCCACCTGTGTCATGTCAAGYCGGTACACGGCTGGCTGGGTCGGGTTCTCGCGCGCGCCGCGGATCACGAAGACCTGGCGCGGGTCGGCAGCGCGGATGTCGATGCTGTTGACGCCGGCAAGCGCGTCGGCCAGCGTGAGGCGGCCCTTGTTCATCAGCAGCGAGGTCGGCTTGACCACTTCGCCCATCACGAAGATCCGGCTGGAGAGCCGGTCGGGCACGTTGATGATGTCACCGCCCTGCAAGAGGAAATCGCCAACGCCATTGCGCCGCTCGGTCAGCGTATCGAGATCCAGCTCGTAGACCTTCTCGCCGCGCGTCAGCCTGACCTTCTGCACGTCGGCATCGGGCAATGTGCCGCCCGTGCGCGCAATGGCGTTGATCATCGAGAGCGGCACATCGGTGACTTGCAGCGATCCCGGGTTCTTCACCAACCCCGTGACGTCGATCCGGCTATTGCGGTACGACACCACGCGCACGTCGACCCGTGGGTCCCGGATCTCCTTGGACAGCGCCGTGGAGATCATGCTGCGCACCTGCTCCACGGTCTTTCCGCCAACCCGCAGCATGCCCACGGGCGGATAGTAGACCTCGCCATTGGCGCCGACGCGAAACCCGTTCTGCTCCAGCGGCGCCTGCTGTTGCCCGCCGTCGGCGCCGGGCGCGATCGGAATGGGCTGCATGTTCGCCGCGCTGGAACTCAGCTGCGGGTTGTACAGCACCGTGACGCCCAGCAGGTCCTGCGGGCCGATGCGGTACTCGTACTTCGCGATGCTCTGGGCAAGGTTCGCGCCCGTGGCAGGCGTCACCTGGCTGTTGGTCGTGGCAACCGCGTCAATCTGGCGGGAGATCACCGCCGAGTTGATCAGTTGCACCGGGTAAGCTTCCGTACCCGTCTTGGCGCCGATGTCGTCATGCAGGCGGCTGGAGTCCAGTGCCGGGCCCGGCGCCCACGCGCATCCGCCAAGCACGGCAACGAATGCAAGAGCGGGAAAGATCCTGGTTGCCATGGCAGCGTCTCCTAGTCGTGAACCGCATTCAAGTCGTTCGAGGGCGCTGTGCCTGCAACGATCCATCTGGGGTTCCGCCCCCGGATAGCCGCAAGATTCGCGCCAATACCTGGTCTTTATGTACGTTAGGCCACAGTCGTGCAGGCACGCCTGCGCCCAGGCGTGGCCCCCGAAGTCACTCCTCCCGCAAGGGCACCAGGCCCTGCGCCGCGGCCGCCATGCCTGCGCCCGCCAGCGTCATCGCTTGCTCAGGCTCGCGTGCAGGCGCCCTGCGCTGCGGCGTGCCGTCGCTCGCGTAGGTCGCGCACGGCATGCCGAGCTCCCGTGCGATGTGCCCGCCCAGGCGCAATGCCAGCGCAGCAATGGTGATGGTGGGAAAATTCGCGCCGACGGTCGGGAACACCGAACTGCCGGCCACATAGAGATTCGAGATGCCGTGGACGCGGCTATTGCGGTCCACCACTCCCATTGCTGGCGAATCATGCATGCGTGTGGTGCCCATGTGGTGCCAGGTGCCTTCGAGCGCGGCCGGCCAGGGCTGGCCCTCCA
>NZ_JBFTSF010000440.1:0-3901 GCF_056399905.1 Cupriavidus sp. 01L46 | reverse complement strand
GCCCACACTCGCTCACCGAACTCAAAACGACCGCCCGCAATCGGCTGCGCAGCGCACAGCAACGCGCTAGCATCATTGCCGCGTGCTGGAAGCAGGCCGAGTTGTGGTGATGTCATCATTTATACAAGGATCAATAGGGCTCGCCGGCAGGCGGGCACCAGAGGCGCAACCATGGCGGATACGTGGCATATGCTTTGCATTGCAACTCCCTGAAAGCAGACCTATCCTCGAAAAGAGGTCTTTGTGCTTCGCAACCGTGCCGGAGGCCCCCTATGAAGCCCTTGATCCACCACTTCCATACCAACCCGCCTCATCACGGTGCGCGGTACTACTTGGCGATTGCGCTCTGCTTGCTGGTGCCGGCACTAGCTTACCTAGGGTGGGCGGCAACTTCGGCAAGCCAGTGAGATGGCCGAGTGTTGCAAGCAGTAAGCCGCGTAGACAAAAAGATCCCTATTGGTCACACTTGCCGAGTTGGCTAGTGGCCCCAGATTTAAGGGGAGTAGCTGCATCACAGCGGAGCTACATAGTGTTGCGGGTATTGGTGTTGTTTCTAATTCTTCTGGCCGTGCGAGCGATCTACTTGCATCGACACGTTGCGGCCATGGGATTGGTTCGACGCGACGCGTCGGGATGGTTCAGTTACGAGTTGCGCCGGCGTGTTCTATTGGTGGCAGTTCCCGGGCACGTTTCCAGCTACCCCGTTCCGAGAGAAGAGCGCGTCCGTGTCGTTCGGCTTGCCGGACTGGTTCTATGGCACAAGGAACTCAGCATTGCGCTGCCGAACGAGGCATGTTCGCATCTGGGCGATATTTCTCCGCAGGAGTTCGATACCCGCTTTCCAAGCTGGCTGCAATTGGGTCCTCCAGGGCGCGGAGCTCAGCGCGGGGCTGCCATGCGGCGGTCTGAGTAGCGCTTGAGAATGCGATGGCTCATGAACGAGCGGCGCCATTGTAGGGCGTGGTGCGTGGGTAATGTCACGCCTTCTCTTTGATGGTCTGCGGCGCTGGCTCTGCGGCCATCCGCTCTGCTGGGTAGGGCCGCATGAAGCTGCGCGCCAGATCCGGATCCCTGCATGTCAGCCAGTCATCCCATTCCGACCTCGGCACGATCACTATCATCCGTTTTTCTTTGCCCGGCGCATGGAAGCGATTCATCAGCGGGTGCTTGTCTGAGTTTACCGTCAGCATGGTGAAGCTGAATACCTCGGCACCGGCCTCGCGCGGCCAGGCCCGCCATAGGCCCGCAATCGCGAAATCAGGTTCGTCCCTTAGCCAGATCCGCCATCGGACCGACTTGGCGCCGCCCTCATAGTTGGGTTCGTAAAAGATGGTAGCCGGCACGAGACAGAACAGACCGTTCGCCCACGCGCCAGCGAATGATCGCTTTTCGCGAATCGTCTCCGATCGCGCATTGGTTGTCTCGAATTTCTTTACGCCCGGCTGAATGCGGGATTTCGGGATCATGCCGAAGGTGCCTATCAAAGCTTGGCGTTTGCCATCCTGATTTGCTTKGATGATCGGTGCCGCATAGTCTGGCCAGGTCTCTGGCGGATAATTGAGCGGCGGCGGCTCGACGCCATAGACGTCGCGCAGCAGCTGGCGTTGGATCGGGGCGTAGTTATTGCACACGGCCAGTCCTCCCTGTTGTCTCGGCAAGAGTATCCGCCCTTCGGCGGTCCCAGAATACTCCTTCTCCCTGGCCTCCCTCAGGGTGGCACGTGTGTCGCGGCTTCAGGCCGAGAAGGAATGGGCCATGCCCCACCTTTGGGGGGGGCGTTGGGAACCTTGCTTGCGCACGGGTACAGTGCCAGCATGCGCAAGGGAATCCGATAGGTCCAGCTGTCCCGCTATCCGATCTGTGCGGCCGGTGGCTGGGCGCGGCGATGTCTTGTCGCGGTAACGCGACAGGCCGGCGGTGAGAGTCACACGGGCAACTGTTTGGTGTCGAGGGTTCAGAATCATGACATTTTCGTACACGCTGATCGATCTCGCTGGCTTTGTTGCGCTGCTGCTGTTGGGCACCCAGATGTTTCAAACCGGCATACAGCGCGCATTCGGTGCCGGCCTTCGATCAATCCTGGGGGGTACGCTGCGCGGACGACTCCGCGCCTTCTTCGGCGGAATGGGTGTAACGGCGGTGTTGCAGAGCAGCACGGCGACCGGACTCATTACTGCCGGCTTCGCTGCCGAAGGGCTCGTCGGACTTGTCCCGGCCCTTGCCGTCATGCTCGGCGCAAACGTCGGCGCAACATTGCTCGTGCAGGTGCTGTCGTTTGAGGTCGCGACCGTCTCGCCGGCCTTGATCCTCGTTGGCGTGCTGATGTTCCGCAAGGCATCGAACGCGCGCGCACACGATCTGGGTCGCATGCTTATAGGCTTGGGCTTGATGCTGCTCGCGTTGCACCAGTTGCTCGAGTTGATGACGGATTACGAGGATGCCCCCAATCTTCGCATGCTGCTGGGCGCCGCCTCCACTGTGCCGTTGGTCGATGTTCTGCTGGCGGCCGGTTTGACCTGGGCCGCAAATTCGAACGTTGCGATCGTCCTGCTCGTCACGGCGCTTTGCGCGCAGAACGTGGTTCCGCCCAACACGGCTTTTGCGCTGGTGTTGGGTGCGAACCTAGGCACCGCGATCAATCCCGTGCTGCAAGCGACTGCACCTAACGATCTGGTATCGAAGCGATTGGCGGTTGGCAATCTGCTCACGCGGGCAGTCGGTGTCTTGGTGGCGCTCGCAGCGCTTCGGCCGATTGGTAGCTTCATGGTCACGATCGAACCGGACAATGCGCGTGTGGTTGCCGATTTTCACACGCTGTTCAATCTGGTTCTCGCCGGCCTGTTCCTGCCGTTGCTTTCCCCCTTCGCAAACCTGCTAACTCGGCTACTGCCGCCGCTAGTGGAGGCTGCCGACCCGTCGCGGCCGTTTCACCGCGATCCAGCCGCGAGGCGGATTCCGATGGCGACGTTCGACAACATGGCGCGCGAGGCACATCGTTTGACGGATGTCCTTGGCCAGATGCTGCCGGGCACCCGTGCCGCAGCCATTAACCGCGACCGGAAGCACATCGCCGGGGTCCGTCAGCGTGACGATATTCTGGATAGCCTAGATAGCGCGACCAAAACCTACCTGACGCCTCTCGATCCCGGGCTGCTTGCTGAGAATGACCATCGGCGCATTCCTGAGAGAGGGTACGTGACGTATGGTGAACGGCAAGATGGATTCGAAATAAGGGAGCACCGTGGCCACACGCTCGAACTCATTAGCGCTGATGGCAAGACGCAGGCGTATTACCCTGCAAAGTCACTGTGGCTCACCTTGCAGGATCTCCAGGTCGTCCAACAACTAGAGTCTGCGGGGGGAGACGCGCAGTCAACGCTTTCTACCTACATCCAAGGGACCGCGTCTTTCGACGACTGTCGCCTGTCCATTATTGGCGAATCCGAGAATAGTACGCGTACGGTCCAGGTTTCTTTTGCAGCCCGGGAAATCAGCACCGCAGACGGGCAAGGCCTTCGCGAATGGCAAGAGGAACTCGGCATTGCCCTCTCCGACGTCCCACTTGGCATCGCAAGGCTCGGCTATAACCGCTCGGACCGTGAGATGCAGGAACCGGATCAGTGGTGGGCGTCGTGCCTCGTGCCAGAAAGCAGCTTGCAGGCGCTGTCCGAGGGTGTTGCGGACGGACGCCTTACTGCTGTCAAGGTTGGGCTATGCCTGAGGGGCGTCTACGTATCCGAGCAGGTTATGGGTGATATTCCCGGGGAGTCATGTGCTTGCCTCAGGCCAGGTAAGAGCGACAACACCATGGAGTCGCCGGAAATCGCAAATGGATACGTTGTTCATCTCTCGCTAGATCTCACGAAAGTCAGCTTGCGCGGGCTCGAACGCGGGCTCGAAC
>NZ_JBFTSF010000439.1:0-3913 GCF_056399905.1 Cupriavidus sp. 01L46 | reverse complement strand
GCTGGATGGTGTCGCCCATGGCGACACCAAGCGAGTCCAGCAAGGCCTCGTCCACCCAGACGGTCCCCTCGGCGGGAATGCCGGTGGCGGCGGCTTCCGGCGCCCCGGGCCCGGCCGCCACCTTGAGCTGCCCGCGCAGCGGATACCCGGGGGCAACCGCCTTGAGCGCAGCCAGTTGCGAAAGTTGCGAAGGGGCATCGGCCTGAACCCCGCTAGCCGCCCCTTGCCCTTGCGTTGTGGCGGCCTTGCCCGGCGCGTGCGCGCTCGCCATGCTCGGGAAGGTGACCGTCTGCGTGGTGGCCAGGCCCGCCTGCGCGGCGTGGCTGGCGAAGACGGCATCGAACGGCTGGTCGGACACGATCAGCACATCGGCGGCGATCATCTGGCGCGCGTCGCGCTCCAGCCCCAGGCGCATGCGGTCGGCCAGAAAGCCCACGCTGCTGAGCGCCGCCACGGCCAGCACCAGCGCGAACAGCAACAGGCTCAGCTCGCCGGCGCGCCAATCGCGCCGCGCCATGCGCAAAGCCTGGCGCCAGGGCGAGAAGCGCGTCGGGCGGGGGCCGGACGATGCCAGGGCCATGGTGATGGTTGCTGCGGTGGCTGCGGCTGCGGTGGCTGCTGCGGGAACGTGCTGGGAGGCGGGTTCTGAAGACATTGATCTCTTATCTCTAATCTCTTGTCCGTGCACATGCATGGTGGCGGCCAGCCGGGCAAGCCGCAGTCCAGGATTGGCGCGGCGGCAGGACACCAGCGGGTGGATCCCGGCGCGCATCCGCCGGACCAGGGCCAGATTATGGCCGGATTGGGCAAAGCGAGGGTCGATCCCGCCACTCAGCGCCGGGGCTGACGCCCCGCCGGCGAGGCCGCCGGAGCACGCTTGGCCAACGCGTCACGCAAATGGCGCAAGCCGCGCCACAGCTTGGGCAGCAGCCACGCCGCCACCAGCAGCAGCACGGCCAGCACCACCAGGAACACCACGGGCAGGAAAAAAGCCAGCAGCAGCCCGCTGCTGGCGGCAACGTCCTCGCTCAGTGAGGCAGCCCAATTCGAAAACGGTTCCGGCGAGACGTTGATCAGGGCGCGGGTGCCAGCCTTGGCGGCATGGGCGGTGCCGGCCAGTGTGCCCCCGATCAGCCCGGCGGCGACCATCCATTGCGGATCGAGCTGCCCGAAGGCGGCGGCGGCCAGGATCGCGCCGGCGGGGATGCGGATAAAGGTCTGGATGCTGTCCCAGAAGGAATCGAAGCCTGGCACCTTGTCGGCCACGAATTCGGCCAGGGCCAGCACCGCGGCCAGCGCGATCACCCACCACGATTCCAGCGCCTGCAGGCCGGGCGGCAGGTGCAGCCAGCCCAGGCGGCCCAGTGCGCCAGCCGTGAACACGGCCAGGTAAAGGCGGAATCCGCTGGTCCAGGACAAGCCCGCGGCCAACGCGGCCGTTTCTAGCATGGCGCTCCTTGCTGGGTCTGTCTGGCGGGCATGCAGCCCCGCCTATACAACCAGTGTAATACGCGCGCGCTCAAACAGCCGGGTTCCCACCCTCCCCGGCGGACGGCGTCAGCCGCCTTCCTTGCCGTCGGGGCCATACCAGGGAAGGGCCTCCTGCGGCGTCAGGATGCCATCGGGCTCGGCCATGGCGTAGCCGGGAAGCGCCTCGATGCGGCGCCGGAAGGCCGGGTCGGCCAGATGCGAAAGCAAGCCATGCGCCCAGGGCGTGATCTGGTCGTTCTTGCGCAGCGCCAGGTAGTAGGCCTCGCGCGTCAGCGGCACAAAGGCCAGCCCATGGGCCTCGGCATTCATGCGCAGGCCGAACCCCACCTCGGCATGGCCGGCGTGCACCGCTTCCGCCACCTTCTCGTTGCTGAACTCGGGGGTTTCGTAGCCGACGATCTGGTCCGGGAAGAGCCCGTCGGTGGCCAGCAACTGGTCGAACAGCATGCGCGTGCCGGAACTGCGCTGGCGGTTGACGAAGCGGGCACGGGTACGGGCCAGGTCGCGCAGGCCGTGGATCTCGCCCGCGAGCTCGCGCGCGACGATCAGGCCCTGCTCGCGCCAGGCCAGCCGGATCAAGCGTACGGCGGCCGGACGCAGCCATTTGCGCAGCGTCACGTGGGCCACGGAGCCAGCCTTCTGGATCGGCGAGACGTAGAAGCCAGCCAGCTCGGACTGCCGCTCCTGCAGGCAAATCAGGCCCTCCACGCTGCCGCAGAACACAGTGTCGAGCTGCAGGCCGCCCGGCGCGTCGTGCAGCGCCCCCGCCAGGACCTCCATGGCCGGATCATGGCTGCCGGAGAAGCGGATGCGGGTCTGCGGCTGGGCCGCGTCGTCCAGGTCCGCCAGGAAATCGATCATGGCCTTCTGCACGACCGGGTCGATCGAATCGCGCAAGCGCCCCTCGGCACGCAGCAAGCGCTCGCCAAACAGCGTCAGCGACGCCCCCCGGCCGCGCTCCATGTCGAGCATGCTGCGCCCAAGCATCTCCTCCCAAGACCGCATCACGCCCCAGGCGTGCCGGTACGACAACCCGATCTCGCGCGCCGCGCGATGCAGGGAACCCGTCTCGCGCACAGCCTTGAGCAGTTGGAACACCTTGCCGTTGGAGCGAGGATTGTCGTCCGCGGCGACTACCGGGAACAGGTCAAAGCGAAATGTCATATGAAACGCTTTTCATATTTACTTTAGAGATGTGGTTCACCCAGAATGCAAAACGCTGATTTCCACGTATTTTTCTGCATTCTCACCGATCTCATGAGTTTGTGGCAATTGTGTTTCTGAAAACACAAGACAAGGAGAATCCATGCAAGTGGTCGGCAAGCAATGCCTTTTACGCCATATTTCGAACCGCGCCGCGTGCGCTATCGGACTGGTTTGCCTGGTTGGCGTGGCCGGCGCCACCAGCGCCACCGGCGCCTTCGCCGGCGAACTCAAGCTGGCCACGACCACCAGCACGGAAAACTCCGGCCTGCTGAAATTCCTGCTGCCCAGGTTCGAGCAAAAGAGCGGTGTCACCGTCAAAGTGATCGCCGTGGGCTCGGGCAAGGCGATGAAGATGGGCGAGATGGGCGACGTCGACGTGCTGCTGGTGCACGCCCGCAAGATGGAAGACGAATTCATGGCGGCGGGCTACGGCGTCAACCGCCGCGACGTCATGTACAACGACTTCATCGTGGTTGGYCCGGCCAGCGACCCGGCCAGGCTAAAAGGCGGCAAGGACGTGCTGGCCGGCTTCAGGAAGATCGCCGCCGGCGGCACCAAGTTCATCTCGCGCGGGGATAACTCCGGGACCGACGTGATGGAGAAGGACTACTGGAAACAGGCGGGGATCGAGCCCAAGGGGCAGCCGTGGTACGTGAATGCCGGGCTGGGGATGGGCGAAGTGCTGACCATGGCCGCGCAGATGCCGGGCTATACGTTGTCTGATCGGGCCACTTATGGCGCGTACCGCGCCAAGACCGGATTGGCGATCCTGCTGGAGGGCGATCCCAGGATGTTCAATCCGTATGGCGTGATTGCCGTGAATCCGGCCAAGCATCCTGGTACCAATTACGCGGATGCGATGAAGCTGGTGGAGTGGATTACGTCTAAGGATGGGCAGGATACGATTGCGGCTTATAGGGTGGAAGGGGAGCAGTTGTTTTTTCCTAGTTTTAAGGGGAAGTGAGGGGGTGTTTGTCTATGCGCAAGGGCAGAACCGTTGGCTCTTGTCCACGCTTTGGATTTGATTTTTCGGTGTTGGTTTTTGGACCCAAGGGCCATACGGCAGCCCCGGGCCTGTCAGTTTTTTTGTGTGCARGGCAGGTATAGACTCACCGTCGACTTGAGCGGTGAGTGCAGCATTATCTCAACGATGCGGATGGGTGAAGCGCTCCTCGTACAGGATCGCGAACTGGTTCATAGCAGCCTTCCAATCGTG
>NZ_JBFTSF010000438.1:0-3926 GCF_056399905.1 Cupriavidus sp. 01L46 | reverse complement strand
GAGGACTGTGGTCTTCATGGAATCAGGTCTGAGAGTTGCTCGAGGAATCGCGGGAGGTTTCGCGGGATTCAAGTTCTTGGTCAGTCAGCGCGGTCACCGCCAGCGCGTGGATTTGCGCGGGGAATAGATCGCGCAGCGCATCATACACCATGCGATGGCGCGCCACCCGGGTGCTGCCGGCAAATTGCGCGCTGACGATGGTGACGTGGTAATGCCCGCCACCGGAGGCGGCGCCGGCGTGGCCGGCGTGCAGCGCGCTGTCGTCGCGTACTTCGACACTGGAGGGCGAAAGGGCTGCGCGCAGCAGGGCTTCGATTTGTGCKGGTTCTGCGGCCATCGGTGAATGCGTATCCTGGTGGGGCCCGGCCGGAGCCGGGAGATCAATCGAGGCAGGCGCGGCGGGCAGGGCCCGCCGGTGCGCTTACTCGGGGGTGTTTTCCTGCATGTGGCGGGACAGCCAGACGCTTTGTGCCAGGATGAACACCAGCATCAGGCCCATGCTGCCGAACAGCTTGAAGTTGACCCAGGCGTCGGTGGAGAACTGGTAGGCCACATAGAGGTTGACCACGCCCATCACGGCGAAGAAAGCGGCCCAGGCGGCGTTGAGCTTGCCCCAGGCGGCTTCCGGCATGGTGACCTGCTTGCCCAGCATGGCGCGGATCAGGTTCTTGCGCCAGATCAGCGCCGACAGGGTCAGCGTGGCGGCGAACAGCCAGTACAGCACGGTGGGCTTCCACTTGATGAAGGTCTCGTTATGCAGCAGCAGCGTGGCGCCGCCGAACACCGAGATGATCACCAGGCTGACCCACTGCATCGGCTCGACCTTGCGGTGGCGCAGCCAGACCCAGCCGATCTGCACCACGGTGGCGGCGATCGCCACGCCGGTGGCGGCATAGATGCCAGCGAACTTGAAGGCGACGAAGAACAGGATGACCGGAAACAGGTCGAACAGGAATTTCATGCGAAMAGGATTGAGCGACGCAAGGTCGAAGGCTTGGTTGGCGGCGAACCGCCGCGCGGGCGGTTCGGGCTTAGCGCGGCGTGTCGGGCGATGTCGGCGCGGCGTCACCCGCGTTGAGGTCGGCGGGGTCGCGCTGGTCGAATTTTAGCGCAGCCGAGTTGATGCAGTAGCGCAAACCGGTGGGCGCGGGGCCATCTTCGAAAACGTGGCCAAGATGGCTGCCGCATTCCTTGCAGCGAACCTCCACCCGGACCATGCCGTGCGTGTGGTCGGTGTGCTCGTCGATCACCTCGCCGTTGATCGGGCGGAAATAGCTCGGCCAGCCGCAACCGGCGTCGAACTTGGTGCTGGCTTCGAACAGCGGCGTGCCGCAGCCGACACAACGGTAAGTGCCGCGCTCCCAGTGATCCCAGTAGCGGCCGGTGAAGGGCCGCTCGGTGGCGGCTTCGCGGGCAACGCGGTACTCGATGTCGGAGAGTTGCTCGCGCCACTCGGCTTCAGTCTTGTGCGTGGTCATAGTCGGCTTTCCTTTCTCGTTGGCCGGGAGGCTCGGCGGGCGCACAGCTGGTTGCGCAGCCCGCTTTTCGTCACCCAAGGCCGGTTGGTCGTTTCTTGCCAGTCAAACCTTACAGTGCTTGCAGTGGCGCCGCGCCTTCACGACGAGCAGCTCACTTCCAGCCCGGCTGCCCAGTCCGGCGGCAGCGCGGCATAGCCCTCGGCCTCCGGCTGCTCGTCGAACGGGCGCGACAGCACGGCCAGCAAGCGGTCCACCTCGCTGAAGTCGTTCTCGCGCGCGAGCTGGATGGCGGTTTCGGCCAGGTGGTTGCGCAGCACGTACTTCGGGTTGACCGCCAGCATGGCCACCGCGCGCACGGCGTCAACGGAGTTCTCGGCACGCAGGCGGGCGCGGTAGGCCTCGGCCCAGGCATCCCACGCCGCGCGGTCCAGGAACAGGTCTCGCACCGGGGCATCCTGGCTGCCATCGGCGCAGGAGATGCGGGCGAGATTGCGCCAAAACAAGGTGTAGTCCACGCGCTGGGCGTGCAGCAGCTGGAACAGGTCGGTCAGCAGCGGCTCGTCGTCGGCATCGGGGCCGCCCGTCGGGCGCAGGCCGAGCTTGTCCCGGTACTGCTGGAAGAAGGCCCCGGCATAGCGTTCGCGGAACGGATCCAGCGCGGCGCGCGCGGCTTCTACCGCGGCGTCGGTGGCCGCTTTGCTGGTTTCGGCGCCGGCGTTGCCATCGCCCTCTCGCCACAGCGGCATCAGCGCCTGGGCCAGGCAGTGGAGGTTCCAGAACGCAACCTGCGGCTGCTGGCTGTAGGCATAGCGGCCTTGCGTATCGGAATGGTTGCAGATGTGGTTGGCGTCGAACGCATCGAGGAAGCCAAAGGGCCCGTAGTCGATGGTCAGCCCGAGGATCGACATATTGTCGGTGTTCATCACGCCATGGCAGAAGCCCACGGCCTGCCACCTGGCCATCAGGTCGGCGGTGCGCAGGGAGACTTCACGCAGCAGCGCCTGGTAGGGCTGCTTGTCGTCGCGGCATTCGGGCATGAAGCGGTCGATCACGAAATCCGCCAGCTGGCGCAGCGAGCCAAGGTCCTCGCGGGCCGCGAAATGCTCGAAATGGCCAAAGCGGATAAAGGACGGCGCCAGGCGCGTCACCACGGAGGCGGTCTCGATGGTCTCGCGGCGCACCGGGGCGTTGGATCCGATGATGCACATGGCACGCGTGGTGGGCACGCCCAGCGCCTGCATCGCCTCGGAGCACAGGTATTCGCGGATCGAGGAGCGCAGCACGGCGCGGCCATCGGCCATGCGCGAATAGGGCGTCATGCCGGCGCCCTTGAKCTGGATTTCCCAGGGGCCGGAGGCGGTGCGCGCCTCGGCAAGGCGTATCGCCCGGCCATCGCCCAACTGTCCCGCCCAGACCCCGAACTGATGGCCGGAGTACACGCTGGCGAGGGGATCGGCCCACTCGGGCACGTGATTTCCTGCAAAAGTTTCGATGAAGCTACGCTGCGTTGCGGCATCCGCATCCCAGCCCAGCAACCCGGCCGCGCCGGCCGACACGCTGACCAGCCTGGGGGAGGGTAGCGGCGTGGGCGCGAGCCGTGTAAAGAAGCGCGGGCCGAGCTCCGCAAAGCCTGGCACGGCAGTGAACGGCGGCCGCGGCTCGGCAGCATTCAATGGGGCGGGGCCGGCGGTGTCTGGCAAGGCTTGGGGGGCGTCGGTTGGCTCGGGAGAGTTCACTGGGGCATCACTATGGGTGGCTGGGCGGTGCAGCGCCGGCGTGCCGGATTTCGCGCAAGTGCGCTTGCAGGCTAGGGAAAACGACATGTTGAGGTGCAACATGGCAGGCGTTATTGTACTTCCACGCCGTCATTTGCATCTCTGACCGTCGTTGTCACCACAATGTTTCCGGATATCCCTTGAATCMCGCCCCCGGCGCACCGCCATGGGGCCGGGGTGCAGCCCGCCGGCCTCCCGGATATGGCGCTGCACAACGGATTCCCGTTGACGTTTCATCAATGGATGGCAACAATCGGCCCAAAAATAGAACGGTTGTTCGTTTTTTGACGGATTTCGAAAATTACAGGAGACTATTCCATGGCATTGATGGGTCAAATGATGAGCGAACCCCTGCTCATTTCCTCCATCATCAAGCACGCCGCACGCCACTATGGCGGCACGGAAATCGTCTCGCGACGGACCGAAGGCGATCTGCACCGTTATACCTACCGCGATTGCGAGCTGCGCTCGCGCAAGCTGGCCCAGGCCATCGCCGCGCTGGGCGTGCAGTCGGGCGACCGTGTTGGCACGCTGKCCTGGAATGGCTATCGTCACCTGGAGATCTACTACGGCGTATCGGGCTCGGGAGCGGTATGCCATACCGTCAACCCGCGCCTGTTCCCCGAGCAGGTCGCCTACATCATCAACCATGCCGAAGACCAGTACGTGTTCT
>NZ_JBFTSF010000437.1:0-3930 GCF_056399905.1 Cupriavidus sp. 01L46 | reverse complement strand
GTCCACGGTGTTGACGATGTGCAGGGAGCGGGCCCAGCCGTCCCGCACGCCCTTCGGTATGGAATGCCGTCCTACAAGCGCGCCTGGCGCGCTTTGCGCGCGATATCATAGTAGGTGCACAAACGCGTGGAGCGACGATGCAGATTGACTGGACGACGATCCGTCGGGGCGATGCCGATGCGCCGCCTGGACCGGCACCGGGCAGCATCAGCCGCCGCGCGTTCCTGGCGTCAGGCGCTGCACTGGCGCTAGCCGCCTGTGCACWGGGACGCTTTACCGGCGACACCCAGCCGCAGGGCTCGGCCGGCACAACGGCCGCTAAAGACGTTAGCGACGTTAACAATGTCAAAGACGTCTCCGCCTGGAAGCCCTCCTCCACCACGCTGACCATCGACATGCACAGCCATGCCGGCCGCGTGATCGTGTCGCGCGATCCCGCCATCGGCGCGGACCGGCCCTTTCTTCCACTGGCCGCGCCGATGCGCGCGGGCGGCGTGAACGTGATCTGCCTGGCAATCGTGACGGATACCATCGTCACGCGCGTGTCCGCCGATCGCACGCGCTTCGAAGCCTGGCGAACCCCTTCCGAAGGCGAGCTCTACGCGCTTGGCGTGGCCGAATTCGCCCGCGCGCACAAGCTGGTGGAGCGTGAGCAGATGCAAGTGGTGACCGACGCGGCTACGCTGGCCACACGGGGGCCGGCCGGGCCGTGCGTGATCATCGCGTCGGAAGGCGCGGACTTTCTGGAGGGCAGGCTGGATCGCGTGGACGAAGCGTACGGCATGCACCAGTTGCGGCACCTGCAGCTCACGCACTACCGCGTCAACGAGCTGGGCGACATCCAGACGGAGGCGCCGGTACACGGGGGCCTGACGGATTTCGGCGCGGATGTGGTGCGGCGCTGCAATGCATTGGGCATCGTCGTCGATGTCGCGCACGGCACCTATGACCTGGTCAAGCGCGCCGCCGCCATCGCCACCAAGCCACTGGTGATTTCGCACTCCGCGCTGGCGACGCGCCCCAGCCTGCGCAGCCGCCTGATCACACCCGACCACGCGCGCGTGATCGCGGGTACCGGTGGCGTGATCGGGGTCTGGCCCAGCGCGGGCACCTTCCGCGACCTGCCTGCGATGGCGCTAGGCATCAAGCGCATGGCCGACGTGGTTGGCGTGGATCATGTGGGCGTGGGAACCGACATGCTCGGCTTCATCTCGCCGCCGGTGTTCCGGACCTACGATCAGTTGCCCTCGCTGGCCGCCGCGCTGCTGGCGGCGGGCTTCACGCAAGAGGAAACGGGCAAGGTCCTCGGCGGCAATTACCGCCGGGTGTTCGAGGCGTCCGTGGGGTAGCGCGAGGGACCGACCTGCGCCTACGGCGTGCGCCGTCCCGCCTTGCCCTCGCCCTGTGTATCCTGTTTGTCCTGCGTATCCTGCGTATCCTGTGTATCGCCGCCCCGTGACCGGCGGTACGCCTCCCGCCCGGCATAGACGGCGCCGGCGGCAAACATCAGCGCCAGCGCAAACCAGGTGATCGCATAAACGAGGTGGTTGTTGTTGAACGTGATGACGGTCAGCCCGCCCACCGGCCAGGTGCGCTTGCTGGCGTCCCCGAGCGGCACGGCCGCGTCTGCATCGATGAAGTAAGGCGCCACGTTCCGCAGGCCACGCGCGGCGGCAATGGCCGGCACATCGCGCGCATACCAGCGCCCGGCCGCCGGATCGTTGGTGCGCAGAAACCCGTTACCGGGCTCGCTGAAGCGCAACAGGCCAGTGACGGTGGTCTCGCCGGTGGCGTCGCCCCCGCCGCGCTTGGCGCGCTCGCTCAGCTCAGGCGGCACAAAGCCGCGGTTGACCAGCACCACATTGCCATCTGCCGTGCGCAACGGCGTCACCACCCAGAAGCCGCCACCAAGCTCCGTGACGGCCTGCACCAGGGTCTCGCTGTCGTTCAGGAAGGTGCCGGTAAGACGCACGCGGCGGTACTCGTCGGCGGCCTTGGTAAGCCGCGGCCACTGATCGGCGCTGGGCGCGGCCGTGGCGGGAGCATGCACGCGCGCGTTCACGCGTTCGATGAGGTCCAGCTTCCACGCGCGGCGTTCGACTTGCCAGACGCCAAGCGAGAGCAGCCCGGCCACCGCCACGATGGCGAGCACGGCAAACGCCACAAGCGCGCCGGTGGCGCGCTTGCGGGAAGACGGGTTGGATTGGGCTACGCCCTGCTGCCGGGCCGTCAAGGCAGGTTCTTCATGTCGTGCATTGGCATCATGTTCTGGTCGAGATGGAACATTACCCAAAGCGAGCCGCTCAGCGCGATGACCACCAGCACGATCGTGAAGATCAACGCCAGCATGGTCCATCCGCCCTCGGATCTCGCATTCATATGCAGGAAATATATCATGTGGACGACGATCTGCACCGCGGCGCAGCCCAGCAGGAACAGCGCGGTGGTGCTGGATTTATCGAAAACCTTGGCCATCACCAGCCAGAACGGGATCGCCGTGAGGACCACCGCGAGCACGAAGCCCGTCATGTAGCCCTTGAAGGTGCTATGACTGACCTCGCCGCCGTGGCCGTGATCGTCATGGCCATGCCCGTGGCCATGGGGATCGTCTGCAAGGGCATTGTCATGCGCGTTCATGGCAGCACTCCCATCAGGTAGACGAAGGTAAACACACCGATCCAGACCACATCCAGAAAGTGCCAGAACATSGACAGGCACATCAGSCGRCGCTTGTTCTCCGGGATCAGCCCGTGCTGCCCCACCTGCACCATCAGCGTGATAAGCCAGACGATGCCGACCGTCACGTGCAGCCCGTGGGTGCCCACCAGCGTGAAGAACGAGGATAGAAAGGCGCTGCGCTGCGGCCCCGCGCCGTCGTGGACAAAGTGTGCGAACTCGTAGAGCTCCAGGCTGATAAAGGCCGCGCCCAGCAAGCCRGTGATGCCGAGCCAGATCAGGGTGGTGCGCACCTGCGCCTTCTGCATCTCCAGCACGGCAAAGCCGTAGGTGATCGACGACAGCAGCAGCATGGTGGTGTTCAGCGCCACGAGCGGCAGCTCGAACAGCTCGGCGCCCGTGGGGCCGCCGGCGTAGCGCCGCCCCACCACGCCGTACACGGCAAACAGGCTGGCGAAGATGAGGCAGTCGCTCATCAGGTACAGCCAGAAGCCGAGCAACGTGCCGTTCTGCGCATGCACCTCGCTGGTCGCGTAGAAACGCAGCTCGCTCTGGCGCGTGATGTCCGGCATGCGCACGTCGCCGGGGCCGTAGGAGGCGGTGGTATCAACCATGGGTGGCAAGCAGGCGCGTGCGCTCTGCCTCGGTGCGGACGACGTCGTCGGCCGGGATGTAGTAATCGCGCTTGTAGTTGAAGGTGTGGCCGATCGCCACGACCAGGATGGCAGCGAAGGACACGATCACAAGCAGCCACATGTGCCAGATCAAGGCGAAGCCGAGCACGGTGCTTAAGCCCGCCAGGATGATGCCCGCGCTAGTGTTCTTCGGCATGTGGATCGGAATAAAGCCCTGCTGTGGCCGCTGGTATTGGTGCTCTTTCATCTGCCACCACGCGTCGTTGTCATGAATGATCGGGGTAAAGGCAAAGTTGTACTGCGGTGGTGGCGAGGAGGTCGACCACTCCAGCGTGCGGCCGTCCCACGGATCGCCCGTGGTGTCGCGCAGGGCTTCGCGCCGGCGGTAGCTGACCACCAGCTGTATCAGGAAGCAGCCGATGCCTAGCGCGATCAGGAACGCGCCGAATGCCGCCAGCTGGAACCAGATCTGCAGGGACGCATCCTCGAAGTGGCTCATGCGGCGGGTCACACCCATCAGCCCGAGCACATAAAGCGGCATGAAGGCAACGTAGAAGCCAACCAGCCAGAACCAGAACGAGCACTTGCCCCAGAACGGATCCAGCCGGTAGCCGAAAGC
>NZ_JBFTSF010000436.1:0-3974 GCF_056399905.1 Cupriavidus sp. 01L46 | reverse complement strand
GTCCTGTTTGATAGCAATAAGCGATGACGCACGCACATTGCTTGATGGGCATTTCCATTTGAGTGGCGAGATTCCGCGGCGAACGTCCTTCGAGAACGGGCTGCCCGGACATTTTGCGCAGACGAACGACGGCGCTTGGCTACCAGATCCACTGGCTGGCGTGCGACTCACAGGCTCGTCGACGCATTCGGGGAAGAGAGAGTCGTGCCTTCTGCAGTGGGGCAGAGGCACCTCTTTCAGGCTTGAAGGATGTMGACCACGTTGTAGGCCTTGTCGGACTCGGCTACATCGACCTTGAACGCGACTTGCGGCATGTCCCCAACGGGACGGCGCGAGCGGGCAAACCCAGCAGGAGACGATGCTCGGCGCCGCCAGGCCGTATCTGCTGCGTATCCTCTCGCACTCCGGCGCCCTGACCACGGTGGTGCCGCACTGGGCAAGATCGCGCCGGATCGGCTCTTCTCGCTTCGTCTCGCTCGGGGACAGCGCCGACGTCGACGTGGCGGACGTGCTCGACAATCTCGGACGTCCCCCCTACCCCCGTCCCGCCAGACGCCCCTCCCCGTGCTGCCCCGAATCCCCCTCCAGGCAAGCCACCACTTCCTCATCCTCAACCTGCGGAAACTCCCGATAATGCTCACCGACGGCGGAAAAATTGGCCGGCGACCGCAGGCAGACCACCTCATCCGCGTAACGCCGCACCTCGGCGAGCGAAGCCGGCGCGGCCACGGGCACAGCACATACCAGAAGGGCAGGATGCTGCTGCCGCACGGCATGCAATGCGGCAATCATGGTGGCGCCCGTGGCAAGCCCATCGTCCACCACGATCACCGTGCGCCCGTCCAGCGCACGCGCGGAGCGCCCCGGCGTGTATTGCTCCCGGCGGCGGCGCAGCAATGCAAGCTGTTCGTCGCGCTCCTGGTTGAGATAGCGGGAATCGGCGCCAACGCGCGCGGCGTAGGGCGTCACGTAGACCCAGCCGCTTTCATCGACCGCGCCGACCGCCATCTCGCGGTCGAATGGCGCCCCTAGCTTCCTGACCAGGACCACGTCCAGTTCGCCGCCGAGCCGGTCGGCGAGTATCTTGCCCATCGGCACGCCGCCCCGTGGAATAGCCAGCACCAGGGGATGGGCGTCGCAGTACCGGGAGAGCGCTTCGGCCAGCCGCGCGGCGGCCTCGTTCCTGTCCTGGAAAGTCATGACATCACCTCTTGCCGGCAAGGGGTTAGCTGGCTAGCCGGCCAGCGACTTCCATCGACGCCGTACGACGAAGTGTCTGCCAGGCTAGACGGCCCCCACGCGCGCCATGACCGCCCTGCCCGCCGGGTTGCCATGCCAGCCACCGGGCGGGCTTGCGGCCATCAAGCGCGGTGCCAATGAACATACAGGGTCTCGTCGGCGTCGGGATAGTCGATTTCCAGCTTGCCCCGATACGCATGATGCACGGCAGAGCCGATATCGCGTGCCAGGTGAAAGCCCGTGGTCGTGATGGTGATGCGATCCGCCTGAGCCTGCGTCGCCATGATGCGCTCCATCGGATGACTCTCTCTCATCAGGGCTTCGCGGTGCCGCACCAGCCCGAGAATCTCGTCCCGGTGCGCCTGCTGGAACGCCCCATCCAGCGTCAACTGCGCCGCGGGCACATGGTCGGCGACGCGGTGGCAGGCCGGGCACATCAGCGCCTTGGCGCCGGGCGGCACGGCCCGCCATTGCCAACGTCCTTTCAGTAAGACCGCGTGGCAAGCAGGACAGGAAGCGACGGCAGGCGCCTGCCCCGGCTGCTTGTAGGCATCGTGGATGAGATCCTCGGGAATTCGGTCCCAACGGGCCGGCCTGACCTGGCTCGAACGCTCACGGACTTTCATGTCTGGCTCCTGAAATCGACTCGGGCAGCGCCCATGCGGCCTGCCTGCTGTATGGCGGACTCACCTGGCGAGCCCGCCCACTGGAACGCCCGCCCATGCTCATCGCATGCCACTCGGCGCCCCGAACATGTGCTCGTGCTTGCGCTGGCACGGGGTGCAGCGTTTGGCCGTGGGATAGGCTTGCAGCCGCGGATAAGGAATGGGTTCGCCGCAGTCCAAGCACACGCCGTAGCTGAGCCTGGCGATCCGCTTACGCGCCACCGCTATGTCGGCCAGTTCCATGCGATAGTGTTCCGCCACGGCATCGTCCATGCGCTCCTCGGTGCCATGCTCGGCGAGATCCGCGTCGTCGCTCCCGCCGCGCTCGGCGGACACAGTACGGGAAACGGCTGCGGCATCCGCCTGGCCACGGATCCTTTGCTCTGCGCTGTCCAGCAAGGTGACGAGGCTGGAGAGTTGCTCTTTCGTTAAAGTTAAATCGGACATCGTCGACTCCCGGGCGCGGCAAAGTGCCTTCGGCGTAGCGCGCTGAACCCTCGTTCCGCTTCAATCTTCAATATAGTTGGTGGCTGCCAGTTAGCTTGATCCGCGTCAATCTCACTTCCGGCCATGCGCAGAGCTAGCCGCAGGCATGGTGCGCGTGGGCGCGGATGCAGCCTGCTCGATCGCATCGGCGACATCGCCCCGCGCCAGCGGCTCGTCCAACCCCAGCGTGCTGCATGCCGCCTTGCGCACAGGGACTGGCGCCTCGCGTACGCCATCGATGCGGATCAAGCGGCGCCAGTCGGCGTGACCTAGGATAAATGCTGGGCACCGCCGAGGATGTCGCCATGCACGAGACGATGCGCGCAATGATTTTCGAAGGCACCGGGCCGGCCCTGCGCCTGGCGCGAGTCCCCGTGCCAATTCCCGGCCCAGGCGAAGTACGTATCGCCGTGAGCACTTGCGGCGTCTGCCGCACCGACCTGCACATTGTCGACGGCGAACTCGCGCACCCGAAAGCGGCGCTCATTCCCGGACACGAAGTCGTCGGCAGGGTCGAGTCCTGTGGCGCTGGCGTGACAGACCTTGCCCCGGGCGACCGGGTTGGCGTGCCGTGGCTCGGGCAGACCTGCGGGCACTGTGGCTATTGCGCCGCGGGTCGCGAAAACCTGTGCGATACGCCGCAGTTCACCGGCTATACGCGTGACGGCGGCTACGCCGAGTACGTGGTAGCCGACCGCCGCTATTGCTTCCCGATCCCGGATCACTACGACGACGAGCATGCGGCGCCGTTGCTGTGCGCGGGCCTGATTGGCTACCGCACACTGCGCATGGCGGGCAACGCCCGTGAGGTCCGGTCTATCGGCATCTACGGATTTGGCGCGGCGGCCCACCTGGTGACGCAGATCGCCGTCGCCCAGCGGCGCGAGATCTTTGCCTTCACACGGCCCGGCGATGCCGCCGCCTGCCAGCTCGCCCGTGACACCGGGGCGTGCTGGACCGGTCCGAGCGACCAGCCCGCGCCGCAGCCGCTCGATGCCGCGCTGATCTTCGCACCGGTGGGTGCGCTGGTGCCGATGGCGCTGCAAGCCGTCGCCAAGGGCGGTACCGTGGTTTGCGGTGGCATCCACATGAGCGATATTCCGGCCTTCCCCTATCGCCTGCTATGGGAGGAGCGGTCGATCGTGTCGGTGGCCAACCTCACGCGCGACGACGGGCTGGAACTGATGCGAATCGCCCGGGCCACGCCGCTGCGCACCACCACGACGGTCTATCCGCTGGCGCAGGCCAATGCGGCGCTGGCCGACCTGCGCACGGGCCGCCTGGCAGGCGCGGCGGTACTGCGCATCGCCTAGCGTGCCTGCTGCCGGTGTGATTGGCAGGCAGCAAGGCAGAGGGCCGGCTAGTGAGCGTCGCCAAACGTGACATTGCTTGGGCAACCGACACATTGAACACGGTACAAAACACGGCACCAAACACGGCACCAATTAGAACTCCCCTTCCAAAAAGTGCCCCCTTCGGCACTAATGCCGTTCAGTTAAGAGCTGAACGGCATTTTTGTATGTAGCGTCAGAGGAAGTTGTAAACGCTGCGCCGAAGTGTTAACTTTCGGGCGCGATGCTTTCC
>NZ_JBFTSF010000435.1:0-4009 GCF_056399905.1 Cupriavidus sp. 01L46 | reverse complement strand
GCAAGACCTATCAGCGGACCGGGAACCAGCACCCCATATTGGGTGTCGAGTACCAACAGAATGAGCTGTCCTCGACCGACCAATACTTCGCAAAGATGGGGATGCGGGTTCGATTTTTCATGCCTCCGAATGGCGTCGCACCGTTGGCTTTCTACTTTCACGGCGACCTGCTAGGTGACTACACGAATCTCGAGTTGATCGGCACCATCAGCACAATGGAAACCTTCCAGAAGATTTATCGCCCAGAAATTTACAACGCCAATTCTGCAGCAGGGAAACTCTATCAACCGAGCCTGAAGAACCAGGATTACTCGTTGACGCAAATTGTCTATGACCGGGAAGAACGCAGCCAGTTGGCTGTCAAACAGGGAAAATTTGCGGAGGAGCACTTCATCAAGCCGTACAAGGGCGTCCTTGAGCAGTGGGCTGYCAATTCCTCGCTCTGACCCGCCCAAATACACAGGCCATTCTTCATGAAGAAGCTATTGGGTAGCTCGACAATCATGTCTGTCTCGCCCTCGCCACTTCGCCTCTACGATAAGACAGTGTGTCCATGTCTGAGTTGGGTTGGCGAACAGCGCGGACTTATTCCGACACCTCGTTGACCAAGCTCGCCGGAGCGAATATCACTGTGTCGCGGTACTCGCATCGGCGCTGCTTGCCGTCATGTCCCACATAACACGCCATCCTGTGGCTGCTTCGGCAAAAAAACGGTCCCGAAGCACGCTCGTCACACCCATCATTGTTTGAAAGGAATCCTCAGATGTTTGAAACCTCCATTGCCGGCAGCCTGCCGAAGCCCGCCTGGCTGGCTGAAACCAACAAGCTCTGGCCTCAGTGGAAGGCTGAAGGCGATGCACTTCGCCAGGCCAAGGCCGATGCGACCCTGCTGTGGATCAAGGCCCAGGAAGACGCCGGCCTGGACATCGTGTGCGACGGCGAGCAATCGCGACAGCACTTCGTGCACGGTTTCCTTGAGCAGGTTGAGGGCATCGACTTCGAGAACAAGGTGAAGATGGGCATCCGCGACAACCGCTATGACGCGATGGTGCCGCAGGTGGTGTCGGCTCTGCGCCTGAAGGGCCGAGTACATGCCTTCGAGGCGCAGCTGGCGCGAGCGCACACGAAGAAGAAGCTGAAATTCACCCTGCCCGGCCCGATGACCCTCGTCGACACCGTAGCGGACCGCTTCTACGGCGACAAGGTCAAGATGGCCTTCGCTTTGGCCGAGTTGCTCAACCAGGAGGCCCTGGCGCTTCAGGCTGACGGCGTAGACATCATCCAGTTCGACGAACCCGCCTTCAATGTCTACATGAAGGACGCCGCCGACTGGGGCGTGCAGGCGCTCGAGCGCGCGGCTCATGGCTTGACCTGTACAACGGCCGTGCACATCTGCTACGGCTATGGCATTAAGGCCAATACCGACTGGAAGAGTACCCTGGGCGACGAATGGCGCCAGTATGAGGCGGTGTTCCCCGCACTTGCCCGCAGCAGCATCGATCAGGTAAGCCTGGAATGTATCCACTCCCATGTGCCGCCTGACCTGATGAGCCTGCTGGTCKGCAAGGACGTGCTGGTCGGCGTGATCGATGTGGCCAGCGACGTGATCGAGACACCCGAGGAAGTGGCTGACACCATCGGCCGAGCGCTGGAGTTCGTGCCGAAGGAGCGGCTGTTCCCGTGCACGAATTGCGGCCTGGCGCCGATGGCGCGGGACGTGGCGTGGCGCAAGCTGGAAGCACTGGCAGCAGGCACAAGGCTGGCAAAGGAGCGACTCACCACGGCGTGACGCACAGTCGGTCGTTGCGCCCAGTCATCTTGGTCGCGCCGTCGGTGGCGTGACACATCCCGCGCATACTGAGTCGACCAGCTTTTCCAAGATTGCTTGACGTCTCAAGGACTATCGCGCGTTACGTATGGCTGCAATGGGTTGGCAACTGCCATCGGGTAGTGTCCCGCCCGGCGTCTGCAATCGAGTGGCTAACGGCCAGACTAGGGCAGGGGCGTCCCCTTGATGGCCCGATCAAGATCCAGCCGGTTGAGCAGTCGCTGCCGCTTCACGTTCAGCGGCGGATTGTGCGGCCGCGGCGGCTCGCCTTGCATCGTGTGCGAGGGACCGGCCCGGTGACGGTCGTCGCGCAACGCCTGCACCTGGGCGACGATGTCCAGGACATGCCCGAGCCGCTTGTTCTCGACGATGGCGCCCTGGTCGATCTCGGAGAGCCGGTGATAGGTCGTGTAGGGCAGGGAAGTGCCATCGGCCCACAGCTCGACGTGTCCGTCCGGGTAGTCAGCTACCTCTATATAGCGGTGGATGAGGCGCCGGTGCTCGGGCAGGTCCTCCAGCAGGTACATTACCTTGTCGTACTGCAGTGTGAGGCTCTGCGACACCTTGCGCCATTCGCGCCAGCTGAAGATCCATTCCAGATCCTCGTCGCCACGCAACTGCCGGTGCGCATCGAAGTCGCTCCGTGGCACCTTGGCAAAGCGGGCATTGAAGTCCTCCATGAAGGTTGGGGCATAGGCGTTGGCRGTCGCCATGCTCGAAATGCCGCGCAGGCGCAGTTCCTTCACCAGGCAGTCCTGCAGCGTGCTGTTCATCCGTTCGAGGCGGCCCTTGGCCTGGCTGGAGTTGGCGCACAGGATGTCGATGTTCAGCTCGAGCAGTGGTCGACCGAACTGCGTATAGCCCCGGCCCTCGGCATTGGTCTTGGCGGCCAATCGGAAGACGCTGAACTTGTCCGAATAGAACGCCTGCGGCTTGCCGTGGCGCTCGATGTAGGCCCGGGTGGCGTCATCGACGTAGACCAGCAGCGTGCACGCCGACGCGCGGTCCTCKAACCAGCGGTGGTCGCTGCCGTCGATCTGCACCAGCTCGCCCAGGCAGGCGCGCCGGTTGCGCGGCTGGTACACCTTGGGCGGGCGCTGCCGGCGCGGCACCCAGAAGCCTGTGTCGATCATGATCCGGCGCACGCATTCCGGCGAGATCTCGATGCCATGGCGCTCGCGCAGCTTCTCGCAAGCCAGCGTCGGGCCGAAGTCGGCGTAACTGTCACGGATCAGACCGCGGACACGGGATTCCAAACCTGGTGGCAGTTGGTTGTGGCCCGGCTGTCCCCATTTACGGGAGACGAGGCCTTGCGGGCCGTCCTGCCGATACCGGTGCACCAGCCGCTCGACCTGGCGCTTGGAGATCCCAAGCTTCTCGGCGGCACGCCAGACCATCAGGCCGTCCTCGAGGACGGAGATCAGGCTTGATCGCGATGTCAGAGCTTGATTGACAAGCGAATCTCGCCACACGTTGTGCGTCAGCGGCCATGCAACTGCAGCAGGCGGGCGTCGATATCAGCCTTATCGCCCTCTGGCTCGGGCACGAGAGCATCGAAACAACTCACGTCTACATCGACGCCGATCTGGCCGCAAAGGAACGGGCTCTTGAGAAACTGGCGCCAGCCGAAGCAGCTACGTTCCGGTTCAAACCTTCCGACAGCGTGCTCGCCTTCCTGCGGCAGTTCTGATTATGCGCAGTCTCGTCGCCGGCATTGCAGCGCGCCTGCGATCGTTGGTCGACGAGTTGGGCAAAACCGGCGACTGTGCCTAAACGGCTTTATGCTCTGCAGAGCATAAGGCCCCCTAGCTGTGCTGCCACTCCCATCGCGTCGCCATCGCCAACCAGCGCCTGCAGACCTTCGACGGCGACGCGGCACCTTCCAGTAGAAGGACTACAAGCATGGGGCCACAAGACGGACCATGACATCTGCAGCCTCGATGGGATCAGCGCAACCCGTCCTTAGCAAGATCTTGCGGCTTGCCGGACGCGGCAGCCGGCCCCAAAGCCATGTTGTTGCATTTCCATCGTCGCCGTCTCAAGTCCACCGCGCATCGACTTCGCCGACCATCGTGCCAGGTCCGACGGGCCATGTGTCTCATGAATGAAACAAAAATGTGTGGCTAGTTTCACGCCCCCTCAGCCATGCTTTGCTCGTCCATTAGTTCGTTGCTTCTCGAC
>NZ_JBFTSF010000434.1:0-4012 GCF_056399905.1 Cupriavidus sp. 01L46 | reverse complement strand
GCCCAGGGCCATGCCGCACACCACCATTTCATCCGCCGGCAGGCGCAAGTGATTGCTGATGACCGCGTGGAATTGGGTGAACGCCGCCTGCGGACAGGTATCCAGCCCGCGCGCCCGCGCCGCCACCATGATGCTTTGCAGGAACATGCCGTAGTCCAGCCAGCTGCCCAGCTCCAGGATGCGGTCGATCGTGAAGATCATGCCCACCGGGGCGCCGAAAAACGTGAAGTTGCGCGAGTGCTGCGCATGCATGCGCGCCTTGTCCTCCCGGCTGATCTGCAGCAGGCTGTACAGGTCCCAACCTACCTTGCGGCGGCGGTCAATGTACGGCGCCACCCACTCGCGGGGATAGTAGGGATACTCCTCGCGATACTTGCTGTCGCGCTGCGGATCGTCGTAAGCGGCCAGCACGTCGGCCGACAGCTTCACCTTGGCGTCGCCAGTCAGCACATAGACCCGCCATGGCTGGGCGTTGGTGCCCGACGGAGCCCGGCTGGCCACGGCCAGGATCTCGTTGACCACGTCGCGCGGCACCGGCGTATCGAGAAACGCGCGCACCGAGCGGCGCGTGATGATGGCCTGATCGATCAGGGCGGCGCCCCGCTTCTGCTGCGAATCCATGGTTCTCAACTCCTTTGCGCGGGCCGGATCATGCGCCGGCATCCGCCGGTTCGCACACCAGGGCCTGAAGCGCTTCGCGCAGCGCGGGCGGTAGCGGCACCGGGCGGCGCGTGGCGCGATCCACATAGACATGAACAAAATGGCCCTGCGCCGCGGYTACGTCTTCGTCGTTACGGAACAGGCCCACTTCGTAGCGCACGCTCGAATTGCCCAGCCTTGCCACGCGCAGCCCCGCCACCACCGTGTCGGGAAAACTCAGCGCGGCAAAATAATTGCATTGCGTCTCGATCACCAGCCCGATGGTGTCGCCGGACCCGATATCCAGCACGCCCGCCCGGATCAGGTAGGTGTTCACGACGGTATCGAAGTAACTGTAGTAGATGACGTTATTGACATGGCCATAGACGTCGTTATCCATCCAGCGCGTGGTGATGGGCTGGAAATGACGGTAGGCGTTGCGGGTATCTGCGGTCGGTTTCATCGAAAGGCGTGAGGCGCGAAAAGGGAAATTAGCGGCGGATCACCAGCGCAACACCACCGGCGGCCAGGGCCATGCCAAGCGCGGCCAGCGGCGGGAAGCTCTCGCCGAACAGCAGCCACGCCATGGCGGCGGTGGTCGGCGGGGTGAGATACATGAGGCTGGATACCTTGGTGGCCGCGCCTTGCCGGATCAACAGGAACAGCAGCGAGATGGCCCCGATGGACAACGCAACCACCGACCAGGCGAGCGCGCCAACCATCTCGGCATTCCACTCGACGTGACGGGTTTCGGTGAGGAACATGAACGGCAGGCAGGCCAGCGCCGCCGCCGCGAACTGGATCACCGAGCCCATGCGCAGGTCGAACATCGGGCAATGGCGTTTCTGGTACAGCGTGCCAAAGGTGATCGAGAACAAGGCGCCCAGCGCCAGCAACAGGCTTGGCGCGGACAGCCCGCTGGCCGACAGTTTGTTTGCCACCACCAGGCCCACACCAAGGATGCCAAGCAGCAACCCCAGCCACTGGCGCCGCCCGATGGTCTCGCCCATGCGCGAGGCCGCCAGCGCGGTCAGGATGGGCTGCATGCCGACGATCAGGGCGGATACGCCCGCCGGCATGCCCAGCTTGACAGCCGCCCACACGCCCCCCAGGTAGCCCGCCTGCAGGAACAGCCCTGCCAGCGCGATGTGCCCGACCATGCGCCAGTCGGTCGCCCCGGCGCGCTGCGGCAGCGGCACGCGCGCCATCAACACGAAGGGCACCATCAGCACCAGCACRCCGACAAAGCGCAGAAACAGGAAGGTCATCGGCTCCGCGTGCGGCATGCCGTACTTGGCTACGATGAATCCCGTACTCCAGATCACGACAAACAGCCACGGCATGGCGGCCATCCACAAGGTGCCGCGTGCCGCATGGGCCTGGCTGGTTGCACTCATCGTTGTGCCTTCTCCATATCGCCGGTGGACAGGATCGCACCTGCGCCGGCGGCGTCCGGCTTGTCGCGCCGGGCATAGCGTGCGTGATATTGCGCGGCGAGCGCGACGGTTTGCGCATGCACCGCGACGGTGGTCTCGATCTGGTTGCCGTAGCCGCCGGCCATGGCCACGGCAATGGGCAGGCCGCGCTCCAGGGCCGCGTCGAACACCAGGCAGTCACGCCGGGCCAGCCCGGCCAGCGTGAGTTTCAGGCGCCCAAGCCGGTCGCCCTCATGCGGATMGGCCCCGGCTAGATAAATGATCAGGTCGGGAGCGAAGCGCGCGAACAGCGTATCGAGTGCGCCCTGCAGCGCTTGGGCGTAGGCCTCGTCGTCGCAGCCATCGGGCAGGCCCACGTCGAGATCGCTGGCCTCTTTGCGGAACGGATAGTTTTTCTCGCCATGCAGGGACAGCGTAAAGATGAAGGGATCGTCACGCAGGATGGAGGCGGTGCCGTTGCCCTGGTGCACGTCGAGGTCGACCACGGCCACGCGCGCCACCCGACCGTCGCAGCGCAATCGGCGCGCGGCGATAGCCGCGTCGTTGAAGACGCAGAAGCCACCGCCCTTATCGGCATAGGCGTGATGCGTGCCGCCCGCCAGGTTGACCGAGATGCCCTCGCGCAGCGCTACGCGGCAGGCCTCGATGGTGGCACCGGCGGAGCRCCGCGAGCGCTCGACCATGGCGTCCGACCATGGAAAGCCGATCTCGCGCTGGCGCGCGGGGTCCAGTTCGCCCCGGGAGACGCTCGCGACATATTCAGGCGTGTGCGCCAACAGCAAGGCATCGTCCCCGGCCCGCGGCGCCTCGACCAGCACCAGCCCCGGCACGTCGCGCTCGACCGCCTCCCTCAACATGCTGTACTTGCGCATCGGGAAGCGGTGGCCCTCAGGTAGGGGCAGGACAAAATGATCGGCGTAAAAAGCAAGCATGTGGGCAAACATAGGCGGGCGGCCGGTCGCGGCGACTTGGCCGTGGCGCATCGGCCGGCGGGTTGCGCCCTTGGGGGGTTGTGCCCTTGGGAGACGGCGATTCCGGCAGACCGCGATGGTAGCACCGAGCTGGCGCCAGGGTGCGCCACCCCTCCCCTCCCTCCCCCCACAAGGTGCCGGGCGTGGCACGCCTGCCAATGCCACGCCGCCAAAATGTGACATTGCGCCGACTTCAACAAGACTTATTTGTGCAATGCACAAGAAGCCCTTGACACCGTTTTTCTTTTCCCTACAATTGGAATTGTTGCGGCGCACCATCGATTTTGCAGAGCAAKCGGAGCGCGCCGATAACCCCCTTACGCCTGGGGCTGGCTGACGAGAAAGCAGGTCTAACCTTCACTTCGTCATGGCTTTGACATCTGGGCGGCCTAATTTTGCATGACCTTGAACTTCATTATTGGAGACCAGCATGAGCTTCACCCCGGAACAAGTCGCCGCAGCGCAAAAAGCCAACCTCGAAACCCTGTTTGGCCTGACCACCAAAGCTTTCGAAGGCATCGAAAAGCTGGTCGAGCTGAACCTGCAAGTCGTCAAGGCCACGTTCGCTGAAAACGTGGACAACGCCAAGAAGGCCCTCTCGGCCAAGGATGCCCAGGAATTCCTGGCCCTCCAGACCTCGCTGGTCCAGCCGGTTGCCGAAAAGGCCCTGGCCTACAGCCGCCATGTGTACGAAATCGCCTCGGAAACCCAGGCTGAATTCACCAAGGTCGCTGAAGCCCAACTGGCCGAGAACTCGAAGAAGGTGCAAACCCTGGTCGAGAACCTCGCCAAGAACGCCCCGGCCGGCTCCGAGTCGACCGTTGCCATCGTGAAGTCCGCGATCAGCGCCGCCAACAACGCTTACGAGTCGGTCCAGAAGGCCACCAAGCAAGCCGTTGAAATCGCTGAGACCAACTTCCAGGCAGCCGCCAGCGCCGCCACCAAGGCCGCACAGCAAGCCAGCGC
>NZ_JBFTSF010000433.1:0-6265 GCF_056399905.1 Cupriavidus sp. 01L46 | reverse complement strand
TCCCCCGCCCCGGGCACCCCGGCGCTGGCCGAAGCCACCGGTTCCTGCGCCTTGCCGGATTCGTCCTGCGGCGGCTTATGCTCTTCAGTCATGCAGTTGGCTCTTGATTATGAATAGATAGGCGGGCCTGGGCACCGGGCCTGCCGGCTGCCCGCTAGCCCGCGGGTGCTTCGTATGGACTTTCCGGCAGCCAGTACACATTGCCGTCGCGCTCTTCGACGCGCAGTTTGGACAATGAAGCGCCCCGGCAGGGGCCGCCCACGCACAAGCCACTGTCCGGCGCATAAACCGCGCCATGTGTGGCGCACATCAAGTATAGGCCCGAGGACTCGAAAAACTGTCCCTCCTGCCAATCGAGCTCCATCGGCACATGCGCGCACTGGTTCAGGTAGCCATGGACGGCCCCCTCGAAGCGCACGACGAACGCGCTTACGGGACGCCCACCCACTTCGACCACAAAACGCACCCCGGCGCCGCCGTCAGCCAGGTCCTCGGCCGCGCACAGGTGCCGCTCTCCGGTCATCCCCTGGCCCGTTGCGTCAAGCATGCGCCAGCAGCCAGTCTTTCAGGTCGGCGATGGACGTCGCGCAATGCAGCGGCGCCATCGCGCGCAGGGCGTCCGCGGGATGCGCACCGTAGCCTACGCCGATGCCCGCAGCGCCGGCATTGGCGGCCATMTGCAGGTCATGGGTGGTATCGCCGATCATCACCGTGCGCTCCATGTCCTGCCCCAGTTCGCGGGTCAGCTCCTGCAGCATGGCCGGGTGGGGCTTGGAAAAGGTCTCGTCGGCGCAACGCGTGCCGTCGAACAGGCGCACGAGGCCGGTTGCTTCCAGGGCGCGCTGCAGGCCGACGCGGGTCTTGCCCGTCGCCACGCCAAGGAAATAGTGCTCGGCGCGCAAGGCTTCCAGCATCTCGCGCACCCCATCGAACAGCACCAGTTCGGCGTCGCGAGTCAGGAAGTGGAAACGGTAGCGCTCGGCCAGCCGGGGATAGTCGGCGGGATCGAGCGTCGGCACGGCGTACGACAGTGCATCCTTGAGTCCCAGCCCGATCACGTGGCTGGCGGCGCTGTCGTCTGGCACCGGCAAGCCGAGGTCGCGGCTGGCCAGCTGGATGCATTTGGCGATGGTCGGTGTGGAATCCATCAGGGTTCCATCCCAGTCGAACACGATCAGGTCGAAGCGTTGCCTGGCCATGAATATCCTTGTTAGCGCCTTAGTCAGCGGCGCGCTGGTTACGGGCTTGCTGCAGGAACGCTTCGCACTCCGGCGGCATGGGTGCAACGACAGTGGTGATTTCTCCACTTATCGGATGCGTAAATGTCAGGCTGTGCGCGTGCAGGAACATGCGCTTGAGCCCGGGATTCGCGCCGCTACGGGCCAGCGCCTTGTTGAGGGCGTAGTCGCCGTATTTTTCGTCGCCCAGGATCGGGAAGCCGGAATGTGCCAGATGGACCCGGATCTGGTGGGTCCGCCCGGTCTTCAACTCGGCCTCGAGCAAGGTGTAGCCCGGCATGACCTCGATCCGGTTGAACACGGTATGCGAGGCAATGCCATCGTCCTGCACCCGCACGCGGCGCTCGCCTTCCGGGGTGGTGTACTTATATAGCGGGAATCTCACGTGCTGCCGGGCATTCTCGAAATGTCCCGCCACGCAGGCGAAGTAGCGCTTGTCCAGCGCACTGCCGCGCAGTCGAGACGGTGCACAAGCTCAAGGAACCTGGCCTGCGGGCGGGCGCGCCGCAATTGCTCGATCACGCCGAATGCCACGCCGGAGCCGCCATGCACGGCTACGCCGGCAGGCTTGTTGATCACCAGCAGGTATTCATCCTCGAAGACCACCGGAAAGCTGGCCGGCGGCACGAACTTGCCGGCATCAGGTGCCGAAGCCGCCACACGCATGGGCGGGATCCGTACCACGTCGCCCAACTGCAGGCGATAGGTGGCGTCGACCCGTCCCTTGTTCACACGCACTTCGCCCGACCTCAGGATGCGGTAGACATGGCTCTTGGGCACCCCTTTCG
The DNA here is from genome assembly GCF_056399905.1 of Cupriavidus sp. 01L46. Classification (NCBI taxonomy): domain Bacteria; kingdom Pseudomonadati; phylum Pseudomonadota; class Betaproteobacteria; order Burkholderiales; family Burkholderiaceae; genus Cupriavidus; species Cupriavidus sp. 01L46. Next base: position 4,239 of record NZ_JBFTSF010000433.1, on the reverse strand, counting down.
AGAGCTTCAGGAGGAAGTTGTCGATACGCTGGCCATCGGCTTCGTCGCCAATCGTTACGTACGCCACCTGGGGCCCGGCCGCGGCGGCCCGCACCTCTTTTTCAATTTGATGGCGTAACTCATTCATTTTCAATATAATTTCCTCGCTGTTCCGGCCAAAGACCGGCAGCGCAAGTCAGGTGTAGGCGATTCGTCGTATTTTACACTTCGGGTTGCCGCCAACCCTGCCAGCCTCCCGCTTCTTTGCGTACCACGCGAGCCCGGGGCTGGTAAATGGCAGCAAAAACGCAGCACGCACGGTATCGCCCGCGCAGGAAGTCGCCCAAAGGCAACTTCGGCGCTGACGGCGGTCACGTGGGAGTAGTGTTCAGGTAGAACAGAATTTGATAGTGGATGCCCACCCGGCATCCACTCTGGTGAGAGAAGTCCCGCCCGCACCGGGAAACGGTGCCGCCGGCATGCTTCCAACGCCGCCTGACTGGTTGTACCGGCGCCCGGTCGCAGAACTCCAAGAAGCAGTAGGTGCGCCCGCCAGGAGATGTCAGGAAGCGAAGCAGCATTGCCGTGACGACAAACTTGCTCTTTGACGCGTCTAGCCCTTCCGCGGCCGGCCGCGGTGCGATGGCGCCTCTTTGCGCCCGCGCCGCCGCCATGCCAGCCGGAAACCCGCTGGGTCGCTGCGCAAAGCAGCACACCGGCGTTCTCTCCGACCATGCGGACGGCGCTTTCGACGTCGTTACCTCTCTTTCACCCGTGCCCAGCCGGCCGCGCTCATTTGCGCGACGGCGCTTTCGGCAATTCTCGCGCCCTCACTCGCTCCCTCGCGTGCTCCACGGAACGAACGCCGCGGGCACCGCATGCCGGTGCAATCCGCGGCATTGAGTGAGGTAATGCGATGAAACGCATGCTTTTCAACGCGACGCAGCAAGAGGAACTGCGCGTCGCCATCGTCGACGGTCAGAAGCTGATCGACATCGACATCGAAGCCGCCGGGCGCGAACAGCGCAAGGGCAACATCTACAAGGGTGTCATCACCCGGATCGAGCCCTCGCTGGAAGCCTGCTTCGTCAACTACGGCGAAGAACGCCACGGCTTCCTGCCCTTCAAGGAAGTCGCACGCGCCTTTTTCAAGGAAGGCGTGGACGTGCGCAACGCGCGCATCCAGGACGCGTTGCATGAAGGCCAGGAACTGATCGTCCAGGTGGAAAAGGAAGAGCGCGGCAACAAGGGCGCGGCGCTGACCACCTTTATCTCGCTGGCCGGCCGTTACCTGGTGCTGATGCCCAACAACCCGCGCGGCGGCGGCGTATCGCGCCGCATCGAKGGCGAGGACCGCCAGGAACTGCGCGAGACCATGGGCCAGCTGGCCGTGCCCGAGGGCATGAGCATCATCGCCCGCACCGCGGGCATCGRCCGCTCGGCCGAAGAGCTCCAGTGGGACCTGAACTACCTGCTGCAACTGTGGAAAGCCATCGACGGCGCCGCCGGCGACAACAAGGCCCCGCTGCTGATCTATCTCGAGTCCAGCCTGGTGATTCGCGCCATCCGCGATTACTTCCAGCCGGATATCGGCGAGATCCTGATCGACACCGACGAAATCTACGAGCAGGCCCGCGCCTTCATGAGCGTGGTCATGCCCGACAACATGAACCGCGTGAAGAAGTACCGGGACGACGTCCCCCTCTTCTCGCGCTTCCAGATCGAGCACCAGATCGAGTCGGCTTATTCGCGCATGGTGATGCTGCCCTCGGGCGGCGCCATCGTGATCGACCACACCGAAGCCCTGGTCTCGGTGGACGTGAACTCGGCCCGCGCCACCAAGGGCGCCGACATCGAGGAAACCGCGCTGCGCACCAACCTCGAAGCCGCCGACGAAATCGCCCGCCAGCTGCGCCTGCGCGACCTGGGCGGCCTGATCGTGATCGACTTCATCGACATGGAAGCCAGCAAGGCCCAGAAGGACGTGGAAACGCGCCTGAAGGAYGCCCTGCGCCAYGACCGYGCCCGCGTGCAGATGGGCAAGATCAGCCGCTTCGGCCTGATGGARCTGTCGCGCCAGCGCCTGCGYCCKTCGCTGTCGGAAGGCTCGCACATCACYTGCCCGCGYTGCAACGGCACCGGCCATATCCGGGATACCGAATCCTCCGCCCTGCAGGTCCTGCGCATCATCCAGGAAGAGGGGATGAAGGAGAACACCGCCGCCATCCACTGCCAGGTGCCGGTGGAAGTGGCCGCGTTCCTGCTCAACGAGAAGCGCCAGGACATCAACCTGATCGAGATGCGCTTCAAGGTCAACGTGCTGCTGATCCCCAACAAGCACCTGGAGACCCCGCACTACAAGCTGGAGCGCCTGCGTCACGACGACCCGCGCCTGGAAGACAGCATGGCCAGCTACAAGATGGCCGAGGCTGCCGCCAAGGAACTGGAAGCCGACACCAGCTACAGCAGCCGCAAGAAGGAAGACGCCAAGCCGCGCCAGGAAGCCGCCGTCAAGGGCATCACCCCGGAACAGCCGGCACCCGTCTCGGTGCCGCGCGCCGAGCGTGCCCCGCGCCCGGAAGCCGCGGCGGCAGCCGCACGTCCGGTGCCGGCTACCCAGCCGGTGGTCGGCGGTGGCTTCATCGGCTGGCTGAAGAACCTGTTCGGCGCCAAGCCCGCAGCGCCCGCCGTCGAGCCGGCCAAGCCGGTTGATGCGGAGCAGCGCAGCGCTGAGAGCCGTCGCGAACGCGGCCAACGAGGCGAACGCGGTGAAGGCCGTGGCCAGCGCGGCGAACGCGGTGGCGAGCGTGGCGGCGAACGTGGCGACCGCCAGGGCCGTGGCCAGCGCGGCGAGCGCGCACCCCAGGAACGTGGCGAGCGCGCGGACCGCGGCGAACAGCGCGCGGAGCGTGGCGAGCGCGTCGAAGCGCGCGGTGAACGTGGAGAACAACGTGGCGAGCGCGGCGAACAACGCGGCGAGCGCAACAGCCGCGCCCCGCGCCAGGCCGCACTGGAAGTCCAGCCGGCCCGCCAACCCGAAGGCGCACCGGCCGAGCGTACGGAAGGCCGTGGCGAAGGCCGCCGCGACCGCAACCAGGAGCGCCGCGAGCGCCAGCGCGACCGCCAGCGTGAACGAGGTGACGCGCCGCGCGAAGGCGAAGCCACCGAAGGCCTGGCTGCCGAAGCCGTAGCCGCGACCGCCGCAGCTGTCGTAGCAGCGCCGGCCGTAGCCGCAGCGATTGCCTCGCACGATGACGCCGACAATGCACGCACCGACCTGCCAGAAGGCACGGAAGGCACCGAGAACGGTGAAGGCGAAGAACGCCGCCGCCGCAATCGCCGTGGCCGCAACCGCTATCGCCGCGAACGCGACGACGGCGCCCAGGCAACCGAAGGCGCGGAAAGTGCTGAAGGCGAGTACACGGCGGAAGTGCGCGAAAGCACCCAGGCCGCCGCCCCGGCTGTGGTCGCCCAAGCGCCCGCGATCGAAGCCGCTGCCGTGCCGGTTGCCGAAAGCGCGCCGAGCGCTCCGGCTTACCAGCCCGCCGAGCAAGCCCGGCCGCCTACCAGCCGGCACCGGCTCCGGTTGTGGCCGAAGCTGTCGTGGAAGCCCCTGCTGTCGTAGCGCCTGCCGTTGAAGTGCCGGCCGCTGCCCCGGTGGCAACGGTAGCCCCGGCAGCCCCGGTGGCGATCGAAAGCCTGCAGCCAATGCTGGCATCGGCTGGCCTGGAATGGGTCAACACCGACACCAGCAAGCTGCGTGCAGCGCAGGAAGCGGCTGCCAGCATCCCGCCGGCAGCGCGCGTCGTGCGGGAGCGCAAGCCCCTGCCGCCGTTGCCTGAAGGTCCGATGATCCTGGTCGAAACCGGTGGCGATACCGCTGGAACGCCGCAGAAGTAAGCGGCACCCTCGCGGGTAGCAAGGAAAGGGACGGCGATGCCGTCCCTTTTTCATGCCTGCGCGCTTTGTCCAGGGTGATGCCGGCGGTACCATGCCCGGCTCGGCTAGAATGACAAATAGATGGCACCCGAAAGATGGTGCCCGGAACGGGCGATGTTGCCCTGTGCAATCGCGCCAGAGCCGCCCGTCACCCGCACTGCCACGCCCCCAGGCCATGACCGAATCCGTCATTCCCATTTTCGACCTGCGCGACCATYGCTACCGCTCGATGACGCCAAGCATTCCGGCCGTGCTCGCCGCACCAATCGGGCTGGTTGCCGACACGCGCGGCAGGCCGCTCCATGATCTGCGCATCTCGGT
>NZ_JBFTSF010000432.1:0-4067 GCF_056399905.1 Cupriavidus sp. 01L46 | reverse complement strand
TATGTTAAGAGAAAGGTACATCCGTGCAAACAAAGTTACATTTAGTTGGCTTTTATTAACTGGCGCTGGCGCATGGATCAAGCGGCGGCCAGCACCGCTGCCACTGCCCTTTCCGCCGCCGGCGACAGCGTGCGCTGCGCCAGGTGCACGACGACAAAGTCCATGGCCATGGAGACCGTGCTTGCCAGCGCCAGCGCCACCAGCGCGCCGCTCTCCAGCTCCGCGCTGAGCGCCCGCGCGGGTGCCAGCAGCACCACATCGGATTGGCACGCCAGATGCCTGAGCGCATGAAAATCATTGCTCCGCACCTGAAACGGCAGGCTCTCGCCCGGCCGGCAGCCGAGCAGCCTGCGCAACTGGTCGTGGCCATGATCCGGCAACGGCACGGACACCAGGGTAGCCTCGCGCAATTGCGCCGGCGTGACACGCCCGCCCGCAAGGGGATGACCCGGGCGCGCGAACCAGCCCGATGGCTCGGGCCGCAGGCGCCGGACTTCCAGCTCTGCCGCCGCCGGCATGGTACGGCGCTCGGCAACCAGAAAATCCAGCGTCTCCGCGTGCAGGGCGGCAAGCAGCGCCGGGGCGCTGTTGACCTCGGCCGTCACCCGCAGCTTCGGCCAGTCCCGGTTGAGGGCGCACAGCACCTCGGGCAGCAGGATGGCGGCGGGAAACGGCCCCATCCCCATCTGCACGCTGCCGATCTCATGCTGCTGCACCAGCGTGAGATCGCGCGCCAGGCAGCGCGTCTCGAACAAGATCCGCCGGGCCCGCTCCGCCACCATRCGCCCGGCCGCGGTCAGCGCCACGCCGCGCGGCCCGCGATCGAACAGCGGCATGCCGGCCTCGGCCTCCAGCGCCTGGATGCTGCGGGTCAGCGCGGGCTGGCTCAGGTGCACGCGGCGGGCGGCCCCCGCCAGCGAGCCTTCTTCCGCCACCGCGATCAGGTGTTCCAGCCGTTTCAGGTTCAAGACATGCGCTCCTTGCATCGCTGGGATAAAAAACTTGCAATTGAATTATAGGTGGCGCTGGACTTCAATAGACGTCCTCTTCGTTTCGCCGAGCCTTGCCATGCCCCTTCGCCGTACCCTCCCCGCCATCCTGGCGCTCGTTGCCTTCCAGTGCGCCACCGCCCAGACGGCCAGCGCGCCTGCCTCGCCCGTCACCGCGCAAGCCAATGCGGCGTGGCTGCAGGCACTGCCCTTTGGCGACCGGCAGGATTTCGAGGATGCGCACCGCGGCCTGGTGGCCCGCTTTCCCGAAGACACCATCCGCGGCGCGGACGGCCGCGTGGCATGGGACTTCAACGCCTACGCCTTCGAGCGCGCCGATGCCGCACCGGCCACGGTGAACCCGAGCCTGTGGCGGCTCGCGCAGTTGAACAATGAAGCCGGCCTGTTCAAGGTCACCGACCGCCTCTATCAGGTGCGCGGGGCCGACCTGTCGAACATGAACATCATCGAAGGCGACACCGGCATCATCGTGATGGACCCGCTGATCACCGCCGAGACCGCGCGCGCGGCGCTGGCGCTGTACTATGCGCACCGGCCGCGCAAGCCGGTGGTCGCCGTGATCTACACGCACAGCCACGCCGACCATTTCGGCGGCGCCAAGGGCATCGTCGACGAGGCCGACGTGAAAGCCGGCAAAGTCGCGGTGATCGCCCCGGCGGGCTTCATGGAAGAGGCCATCAGCGAGAACGTGCTGGCGGGCAACGCCATGAGCCGGCGCGCGCAATACATGTACGGCACCACCCTGCCCCGCAGCGCGACGGGACAAGTCGACGCGGGCCTGGGCAAGGCCACCTCGCGCGGCACGATCACGCTGCTGGCGCCCACCGATCTCATCGCCAAGACCATCGACACCCGCCGCGTCGATGGCATCGACATCGAGTTCCAGCTCACGCCCGGCACCGAGGCGCCGGCCGAGATGAACCTTTACTTCCCGCAGCTGCGCACGCTGTGCATCGCGGAGAACGCTGCCCGCACCCAGCACAACATCCTGACCATCCGCGGCGCGCAGGTGCGCGATGCCAAGGCCTGGTCGTTCTATATCGGCCAGGCGCTGGCCCGCTACGGCGAGCGCAGCGACATCCTGATCGCCCAGCACCACTGGCCCACCTGGGGCAAGGCGCGCATCAACGAGTTCCTGTCGGACCAGCGCGACATGTACGCCTACCTGAACGACCAGACGCTGCGCCTGATGAACCATGGCCTCACGCCCACGGACATTGCCGACACGCTGCGCAAGCTGCCTGAGCCGCTGGCCAGCAAATGGTATGCGCGCGACTACTACGGCTCGATCAGCCACAACGTGCGCGCCGTGTACCAGCGCTACCTCGGGTTCTACGATGGCAACCCCGCCCACCTGAACCCGCTGCCGCCGGTGCAGGGCGCGAAGAAGACGATCGAATGGATGGGCGGCGCGGACGCTGTCCTGGCCAAGGCGCGCGAAGCCTACGCCCGCGGCGAATACCGCTGGGTGGCGCAGATCGGCAACGAGCTGGTCTTTGCYGATCCGGCCAACGCCGCGGCCCGCGCGTTACAGGCCGACGCGCTGGAGCAGCTTGGCTACCAGACCGAAAACGCAACCTGGCGCAATGCCTACCTGAGCGGCGCGCAGGAACTGCGCAACGGCATCAAGCGGGGCGCGCCCGGCGGCACGACATCGCCCGACCTGGTGCGCGCGCTGACCGTGCCGCACTTCTTCGACTACCTGGCGGTGCGCCTGAATGCGGACAAGGCCGCCGGCAAGGCCATGACGCTGAACTGGAACTTCACCGACCTGCAAGAGCGCTACGCCATGACGCTGCGCAACAGCGCCCTGACCTACCTGGCCAGCGCGCAATCTGCGCAGGCCACGGCGACCATCACGCTGGACAAGGCCACGCTCGACCGCATCAGCCTGAAGCAACTGACGCTGCCGGACGCGATCCGCGATGGCAGCATCCGCATTGAAGGCAACCCGCAGGCGGTGGCGTCGCTGTTCGGCATGCTGGATACGTTTGACGGATACTTCAGCATTGTGACGCCGCAAGYGGCGCCCTGAGGGGGGACGGGCAGCATGTCGTCGGCAAGGGCTGCAAGGGCTTTTAGCGCGGTGGGGGCGGCCCTGGCTTGCCCAAGGCTGCCTCGAAAAACTGCATCAATGCCTGTACCCGCGCCGTGCGGCCACGCCGCGTGGGCACCAGCAGGGTCACCGGCGCGCTGTCGAACTCCCAGCCGGCCAAGACCCGGACCAGCGTGCCGCGTGCCACCGCATCGGCCGTATCCCACTCTGAGCGCAGCACCAGGCCAAGCCCCTGCTCCGCCCACTGGCGCGCCACGCTGCCATCGTTGGTCGTAAAAGCCGGGACAACGCGCAGCGTTTCGCGGGCCGATGGCCGCCGCGCGGTGCCGGAACCCGCCCGGCGAAAACGCCACAGCGTCACGTCCTCGTCGTTCTCGCGAATGCAGATGCACGCGTGCCCTAGCAGGTCGCGCGGCTCTTGCGGCGTGCCGTGGGCGCGCAGGTAAGCCGGGCTTGCGCACAGCCAGCGTTCGTTGGGGGCGAGCGTGCGGGCAATCCAGGATGAGTCCCGCACGGCGCCGATATGCACTACCGCGTCCGAGTCATGCTTGTCCGGCCAAGGCGCCTCCCGCAGATCCAGCTGCAGGCGCAAGCCGGGATGGCATTGCGCGAAGCGCGCCAGCACCGGCGCCACATGATGCCGGCCATAGCCGAAGGGGGCGGCGACGCGCAGCGTGCCCGTCAGGCGGCTGTCTTCCCGGCGGAACGACTCGGGCAGCGCCTCCAGCTGCGCCAGCAGCGCCGCGCCTTCCTGCGCAAAGCGCTCGCCCTCGGGCGTGAGGCTCAGGCGCCGGGCGGTGCGGGTGGCGAGTGCCAGGCCCAGCGTGGCCTCCAGCTTGCGCAGGCGCATGGACAGCGCTGGTGGCGTCACATTGAGCGCGCGGGCGGCTGCGCTCAGGGACGGGGCCTGCGCCAGCGCCTCGACCAGCCGCAGGTCTTCGATCTGGATCATTCACTTCAGCTTAACGATTGATGTTCCGGTATTTAACCACGGACCACGT
>NZ_JBFTSF010000431.1:0-4102 GCF_056399905.1 Cupriavidus sp. 01L46 | reverse complement strand
GGGTCCCTCTTTTCCGCTCTTTTCGTGAAATCCCGAGGCGCCCCATACGGCCTTGGCACACCTTCACGGCTCGCTTCGCATCGCGCATGGGTGTTTCCCGCCTGACTGGCGGGGAACACGGCTGAACCGAATGGCGGGTTTGGTGCCTTCTTCCTTCTTCCTTCTTCCTTCTTCCTTCTTCCTGCCCTGCGGCGGCGCGGGCTGGCGGTAGTTTGACCGTATCCGGTGCTGGCGCTACGATTAGCCGCCAGACGCCATCCCATGAATATGGAGTATCGCCCCCCGCCAACGCGCGCCATAGTCTTGACTACCTCAGCCCAAATCATGCGCTCACAGAACCTGTCCGCGGCCCCGGAAGCCGATATCCGCGTCCTGCTGGTCGAGGATGACCCCGCCACCAGCGCGCGCCTGCAAAGCGCGCTGGCCAGCTTGCCGGGCATCCAGGTGATGGCGGCCTGCGCGCAGCGCGCCAGCGCCTGCGAGTGGCTGTCCGCGCACGAGCCCGACGTGCTGCTGTGCGACCTCGGGCTGCCGGACGGCTCCGGCATCGATGTCATCCGCCACGCGCGCCGGCTGCACCCGCGCTGCGATTGCATGGTGATCACCATGTTCGGCGACGAGGMCAATGTGCTGGCCAGCATCGCGGCGGGCGCCACCGGCTACCTGCTCAAGGACGAATCGGACGACAACCTGCGCGCCTCCGTCCTGGAATTGCGCGCCGGCGGCTCGCCGATGAGCCCGGTGATCGCGCGCAAGGTCATCACCCGGCTGCGCAGCGCCAGCGCGCCTGGCATCCCGGCGCCGGACACGCCAGGCATCCCGGGCATGGACGTGACGCTATCCGCCCGCGAGACCGAGGTGCTCGACCTGATCTCGCGCGGGTACACCTATGCGGAAACCGCCGGGCACCTGGCGATCAGCGTGCACACCGTGCAGGCGCATATCAAGAACATCTACGGCAAGCTGGCGGTCAACTCCCGCACCGAGGCCGTATTCGAAGCCCACAAGCTTGGCCTGCTGAAGACCTTGTGAGGCCAATGCCGATGGCTCTGCTGCCCATCCTGCGGCTGGTGTGCCTGAGTGCCCTGTGGCTCGCCATGGGCTGTTGGGTCACCGCCTGCGGCGGCGAGCGCCAGCGTCCGTCGCCGCCATCCGCGCCGGACCCGGCAAACCAGGTGCAGGTACTGCAGCAAGCGCTGGCCGTGGTCCGCCCCGACGGCGCCGGGCAAGGCCAGGCGCCGCAGCCGGCCGAGGTCGCACTGCCCCACGACTGGGACCGCGTCTACCCCGGCCGCGACGGCACGGCAACCTACCGCCTGGATTTTCCCTACCGCGGCGCCGGGCAGGACATCCCCGCGCTGTACCTGGCGCGCGCGGCCAACAGCTTCGAGATGCATCTCAACGGCAAGCTGCTGGCCGCCTCCGGCGCCATGGATGCGCCTGCCCTCTACGGCGGCCAGCGCCCCCTGTACATCCCCGTGCCCGAGGCCATGCTGCGGCCGGAGAACGAGCTGACGATCAAGATCGCCGCCCGCGCCAATGCCAAGGCAGGCCTGTCGCGCATCGAGTTCGGGCCGGGCCGGCTGGTGCATTCGCGCTACCAGGGCGCGCTCTGGTTCCGCGTGATAGGACCGTTGGTGATCACCGCGCTGAGCCTGTTGCTCACGGCGATCTCGCTGCTGATCTGGTGGCGCCAGCGCGATCCGTTGTTCGGCCTCTATGCGCTGGCCGAGATCGCATGGTCGGTCAGCGTGATCGAGCGCCTGCTGGAAAGCGCCCCGTTGCCGCTGCACGCGTGGCAGGTGCTGGTGCTGGCCAGCCGGACCCTGTTCATCGTGGCCACCGCCCGGTTCGCGCTGATCATCATCGACGTTCGCTCGCCGTGGCCGGCATGGCTGGTCACCGCTTTCCTGTGGATCAAGCTGCCGCTGATCGTGGTGATGACATTCCTGTTCAACACCCCCAGCCTCAAGCTGTTCGACTGGGCCATCAACATGCTGATGGCGTGCGGCATCGCCACGACGCTGGCGTGGGCGGCGCTGCGGCGCCCCAGCCGCGAGCGCCTGGTGCTGGCCGCCACGGTGGCGCTGGCCAGCGCGCTGAGCACCGCCGACGTGATCCGCATCCAGTTCAGCAATGACTTTTACTGGGACACCTCGCTGACCAAATACGTCTCGCAGCTGTTCAGCCTCAGCATGGCCTGGCTGCTGGTGGACCGCTATACGCGCACCACCAGCACGCTGGCCGAACTCAACCGCGACCTGGACCACAAGGTTGCGCAAAAGGAGGAAGAGCTGCATCTGCTCTATGCGCGCTCACGCGAGATCGAGCGCGAGCAGGCCACCTTGCGAGAGCGCGGGCGCATCATGCGCGACATGCACGATGGCCTGGGCAGCACGCTGGTCGGCGCGCTCAGCCTGCTGCGCTCGGGCCATGGCTCGCCCATGGTGCTGCAGCAACATCTGCAGCAAGCGCTGGATGCCTTGAAGCTCTCGGTGGATGCCATGCAAGACACCGGTGGCGACCTCGCCGTGGTGCTGGGCAACCTGCGCTACCGGCTGCGGGCGCGCCTGGAAGCGGCAAGGCTGCGGGTGGACTGGCAAGTGGAGCGGCTGCCGGCTGTGGCCGGCCTGACGCCGCAGATCGTGCGTGAGCTGCAGTACCTGCTGCTGGAAGCCTTCTCCAACGTCATGCAGCATGCCGGTGGCGCTACGGTGCAAGTGGTGGCGCACAGCTTCGCGGGCACCAGCGCTGAGGCCGAGGGCATCCTGATCGAGATCCGCGACGACGGGCGCGGCTTCGATGCGCAGTCCGGCGCGCAAGGCCACGGCCTGGCCAATATGCGCAGCCGCGCGGCCGCCATTGGCGGCGAGTTGTCGATTGCGTCTTCTGAGCAGGGCACGACCGTCAGCCTGCTGCTCTACCCCGCGCGGTGGGCCGAGGACGAGGCTGCCTGAGCGATGGCCAGGTGCGGCAGTCCTAGCGCGTCTGCTCGATGTCGCTCTGCAGGACGTCGAGATGCGACAGGTATTTGTGCAGTTCTTCGCGTCCGCTATCGGTAATGCAATAGACGCGGCCACTGCCTTCCACCAGCTCCGCCGTGATCGCGCGTGCGATCATCAGGCTGCGCAGGATGGGCCTGAGCGAGCGGATGTTCTTTTCCACCCCGTGCTCGCGCAGGCGGTCAACCAGCGTCATGACCGTCGACGGGCTCGACTGGACAAGCTTCAGGATGTACAGCTTCGAAACGAAGCCATCTAGTGTTGGCGCTCTCATGCGGCTCCTGTGACACACCTGCCAGCGGTGCGATAGAGCAGATCTACATAGGCAGCCCGGGCGCAGCGAGCGCACCCGGGCGTGTTACCTGCAAGCGGCCCGGCCGGCACCAGGCGCGCTTATTAAAAGAAAAGGGGTGCACGAGGCACCCCTTTTCTTGCATTGCGCGCGCCGGCGCGAGGCCGGCGCGGGTGGGGCTTGACGACTACTCTTCCTGGAACGCCTCTTCGCGCTTTGCCTTGATGGAAGGCAGGGCAACGATGGCAACCAGCGAAGCCGCTGCGATCAGCAGGCCCAGCGACAGCGGACGGGTCACGAACACGGTGAACTCGCCACGCGACAGCAGCAGGGAGCGGCGGAAGTTCTCTTCCATCATCGGCCCCAGCACGAAGCCCAGCAGCAACGGCGCCGGCTCGCACTTGAGCTTCAGGAACAGGTAGCCGATGATGCCGAAGCCAGCCGCCATGAACACGTCGAAGGTCTGATTGTTGACCGAGTACACGCCAATACCGCAGAACACCAGGATGGCCGGGTACAGGAAGCGGTAAGGCACGGTCAGCAGCTTCACCCACACGCCAATCATCGGCAGGTTCAGGATGATCAGCATCAGGTTGCCGATCCACATCGAGGCGATCAGGCCCCAGAACAGCGCGGGGTTGCTGGTCATGACCTGCGGACCCGGCTGGATGTTGTGGATGGTCATCGCGCCCACCATCAGCGCCATCACGGCGTTGGGCGGAATGCCCAGCGTCAGCAGCGGGATGAAGGAGGTCTGCGCCGCGGCGTTGTTGGCCGATTCCGGACCTGCCACGCCTTCGATGGCGCC
>NZ_JBFTSF010000430.1:0-4120 GCF_056399905.1 Cupriavidus sp. 01L46 | reverse complement strand
GTGTAAGCAGCGGCACCGAGCGCGTCCAGGCAGCGGGCTCGACCATGACCGAAATTGTCAAGGACATCGAGCACGTTCGACGCATCATTACTGAGATACACGGTGCGGTGAGCGAGCAGAACACAGGTATCGGACAGCTCGACCAGAGCGTGTCAGAAATGGATCAAGCCACGCAACAGAACGCTGCGCTGGTGGAGGAGTCTGCGGCAGCATCATCGATGCTTAATGATCAGGCACGGGAGCTCGCGCGAACAGTGGCACGATTTCAATTGCGCGAGGCATAGCACGGTTACGGGCGAACGCTTCGCCAAGGCGCGGGGCCAGAGTAGGAGCATACCGAGGGCAGCAGTGACGGCGCCGATGACGACCGGCCAGCCAATGAGTTTCGCCAGCGCAGCGCCGCCRGCAATGGAGGAGGAGGGTTCCATTACGCTCCCCGCCGGCTGGTGTGCATCGCCTTCACGATGGCGGCACAGGTCACGAGCGCGGCGTCGGTGGCGCGAGCCAGCAGGGCGGCATCGTGGCCGAACTCCTTGTAGGTGTTCTGGGCGAACGCGGCTACGGTCTCTTGGTATTTCGGGGAGTTCATGTGGCTCTCTTGTTACTTGAGGATGTTCACTTCGTGAGGAGCGTCAGGGCCTCCTGCTCGGTGATGGCAAGGTCGTACTTCGTCGCGAGCGACAAGGCGAAGTGCTGGGCCTGCGCTGGGCCAACGACCGCGAGTTGCGCGCGGTACGCTTCGACCTCGAAGCACTGGCGCCACTTACGGCTGAAGTGGTAGACCAAGCCGCTGCAGTCTAGCCAGCGCCAGAACTGCCGCACGTGGGCCTGCTCATGAACGATCAAGCCCGGCGATGTGCCCGGCCGCACTAGCACCAGCGGGCCAAGGCTGTAGGTGCCGACGAGGTCGTCTACTGTGCCGGTGACACCGGCGATGATGCGCCCGACGCCGGTCAGCGAGCCATCCGCAAAGCGCTCCATGCGCAGCACGCTGTCGCGGATGATCTCTGCCCCGATGTCGCCTTGCTTGTTGGCGACGTCGGTGTAGTCGATGAGGTGTCAAGACACACGTTGTTCACTTAGGAGTCAGACCATGGAAAAGTCTGCACCCTGAATAACCCTAGGGTGGGGTATTCGCGCAGCTTGTCCGCGTCGTGCAGGACTTCTGGGGGGATGGACTTGTGCAAAAGGTCCTCGTCGATCGACACATCGAGGCGCGGGTGGATAGCGCGCTTGACGAGCCKGCGAAGGTCGTTCAGGAAGTCCATGTCCGCCAGGATAGGCTGGATGGCCGGCTCCAGCGGGGAACTGGCATACGCGGAGCGCAGGTCCTGGTCGAGCGAGACATAGAAGAAGGTGGCGATGTCGAGATTGGCCTCATCGGAGCCGACCTGTTGGACCTGGGGTACCACTCGATCTGCGCGACCGAGATCGGCACTAGCTGCTTCGGCAAGCGACCCGTGTCRAGCACGAGTTCAAGCGAGCATGCGCCTTCGATGATGATCTCTTTGCCAAGCGCCTCAGACGTCGAGCGCAGCGAGCCCACCTTGGCGAAGCCGTCGGCGTAGTCGGGGATGACGTCGATCGGTGCGCCGCCTTCCCAGATTTGGCCGACGCCGGTAGCGGCGTTGTGCACGTCGAACGTTTGCGATGCGATAARCGCGCCAGGCAGCGCGGTAGTAGCCGCGGAGATGGCGTCCTTGCCCATAAAGTCGAGCGTGCCGTTCGTCAGGGACTCCGACGCGAACTGCAGCGACAGCTTGCTGACCGTCTGACCGCGATACGTCAGGAACTGGACGATGTCGGCGAACGCCTTCTCCAGCGTGAACGACGGCTGGGTGACACCGTTGGTCAGGCGCGAGGTCTGCAGCACGGAGTTGGTCAGCGACGCGGCGACGGTGGCCGGGGTCGACGGGGCCAGCGTGATGACAGTTGCGGTCGGCGACACGGTCGACGACACGCGGAACAGCTTACCGTTGTTCGGGTCCGACGGCGTGCCGGTGGTAACGAAGCGGAGCCATTGACCCCGCTGCAGCGTGGTGACCGCCGAGTTGCCCGTCAGTGCCGCGGACGCGGTGATGGTGCCAGCCGCCATTGCAGCCGTGAACGTCGCGCCAACGCGCGCGGGGCCGTACGCCGCGAAGGTGCTCTGCAGCGCGGCTTCAATGAACGGGTCGTATTCCTTGTACTGCATGTGGAAGGGGACCGTATCGCGCAGACCAATGGCGCGGGTGCGCGGCGGGTTCTTGCCAATCGAGACGGCCACCGCATAGGGAGCGCCGCGCACGAACTCTTGGAAGTCGCCATGGTGCTGCTGGTCGGCATGGCCGTACCAGGAGCCGGCCTTGTCGGCCAGCTCGGCGTACTCGCTCGATGGGCTGTTGATGCCGATGTTCCAGTTCGCTGCCAGGTTGCCCGATCACTGCGGCGAGTTCTCCACCAGTTCACGAAACACCGTGACGGTGACCCGATATGACGCCGATCACCTTGCCCGAGACCTTCAACATCGACGACCTGCGCCGCACCGTGAACAACGTGGCCGCCACCGACCAGCGCAAGAACGGCGCTGGCTTTGTCAGCGCTCGCGCGGAAGCGCACAAGGCCGTCCTTCAGGCTTGTGCGCGCCAAGCCAAAGACTTCGCGCAGCGATGCGGTTGATGGTCGATGCGCTGTGAAATGAACAACCTGGTCTCCCTAAGGAGAGCGCAAGCGAATATCCCTGCCCGCGCGAGGCTGCCCTATTGCGGCAGAGCAGCCGATGCCGGATGCCTTTGTGAGGGAAAACTGGGCTACTTTACGGCCACTGTGGCTTGGGCGGAAGGGGCGGGAGCTTGTACTGAGCCAGGAGAGCTGCCGGCACCTTCCCCCGCTGCCTTGGCAAGATTGGCGGCCTTCTCTGTGTCTTTCAACTCCAGCTTCTTTGTGTTGACCGCGGCGAGCAGTTGCTCCGCGAGGCTTGCCATCTGGAGACCTTGCTGTCGGATTTTCTCGTTCTGCGCGGTGACGTCAGCTCGAAGCTTCGTTCGTTCTTGCTCATCTGTGGTGGCCGCTAGAGCGGCGGCGGCCTCATCACGTTTTGCAGCAGCAATCAGATTCTCAGATTTCTTCTCTTCGATTCTCTCTGCGATCAGCTTCGCATCGTTCTCAAGGGCCTTGTCAGAGCCAAGGCGGAGAGCAGTGTCAATGATCTTCTGGTAGAGCCCAACTATCTGCTCGGCCGAGAGCCTGTTGTTCTGAGCTACTTCACAGACACGGAAAAGAGCTTCACGCGAGAATTGGATCATCTGTGATCTCTCGGCCAGCTTCACTGCGCTGACGGCGAGATCTCCTTTCGCCTGAGGGGTGATATTCGCTGATGAGAGTTTTGCGTCCAAAGACGTAGCGAACGAGAGAGCGACGTCCGGGGCCGGCTCGGCGCAAGAGGTGGGGGAAGGGCTGGAGGTGCCGGCGGAGGAATGAGCAAAAAACGAGCCTCTTCGGCTCGCGTCGTAGTCAAACCAGTAGTTCTTGCTCGAATCCAATTCGTGGAGCCGGGCCGGCGGTGTAAATATCGAGCACCCGGAGATCAATGCAGTCAGAAGACCGCCAGCAGCTAAGGATGAGGTCCGCATTGGATTTGCTCCGTTCAGTGTGTGCTGGCAGTTTCGCGACTCGCGATGACTCGCAGTATCCGTGGCGCTGGGATGCCGACAACCCCACAGGAGTGGGGGAGGGAAGGAGGTCAGTTGTCCTTTTGCGATGCAACACACTTAGGAGTCAGCATGCATACCGACAAAGACGGCAAGCTGGATTCTGATGGAGTGGTTGAGTTGGCGCCGAGAGGCGCAAGCGATCGCTGCGCCGCCCAAACTAGCATCGCCAGCAATCAATCATTTTAATATCTGGGTGAAGCACTGATTCGTGTCGGGGTTGTATTGCACGGGCGCTGTTCAGATTAAACGTTGATGACCTGCTTGCCGAGAGCTGACGCGATGACATCGTCGGCGGAAACGCCTTCCTTGTTCCAGCTCATCAGCCGTTGCCAAGCCAGGTAGTTCGGCAAGTACCCTTGTTCCAGCTCATCAGCCGTTGCCAAGCCAGGTAGTTCGGCAAGTACTTGGTGGCCACGCCCCTGAGTTGG
>NZ_JBFTSF010000429.1:0-5286 GCF_056399905.1 Cupriavidus sp. 01L46 | reverse complement strand
CTTCCAGCACCGGCCAGCCCGACAGGCGCGACCATGCGATCTGCGCCACGGTGTACAGCAGGATGCCAAGGTGGCTCTCGGCCAGCCCGCTGCGATGGAGCGCGCGCGACCATGCCGCGAAGCGGTGGCGCAGGTTCTGCGCGACGCCCGGCATGCCGTCTGGCAGTTGCGACTCGCAGCGCAGTTGTTCCAGCAGTTCGAACACCAGCCTTTCCAGCGGATCTGCCGGGCACAACTGCTTGTGCAGATCCGCGTCCGAATGCGCGAGCCGGAGTGCCGCCCCATCCGCCGCGCCGCGCAGGCAGGCAAAGTCGTCCGCGTGGGGATCGGTGCGCAGGTGCGGCGCATGCAGCGGCAGCGGCCGCAGATCGCGGCACAGGCGGCCGTCACGATAATGCAGCGCGCGGTCGCCAGTGAGCGCGCGCACCACCGCCGCGCACAAGGCCTCGCGTTGCTGGCCGCGGCGGCTTGCCTGCCGGGGCGGCGGCATCAGCACGGCTGCGGCGCGTCGCCGAGCGCGGCTTCCACCTCCCGGCCAAAACAGCGCTGGAAATACTCGCCCACGATCGGGCGTTCGGCGTCGTCGCATTTATTGAGAAAGCTCAGCCGGAACGCCAGCGCCGGATCGCGGAAGATCTGGCAATTTTCCGCCCAGCTGATCACCGTGCGCGGCGACATCAGCGTGGACAGGTCTCCCGTGGCAAAACCCTTGCGCGTGAGCTCGGCCACGCTCACCATCGATGCGATCAGCGCGCGGCCGGCGTCATCCGCCAGCTCCGGCACGCGGGCCAGCACGATGCTGGCCTCTTCCGCGCGCGGCAGGTAGTTGAGCGTGGCGACCACGTTCCAGCGGTCCATCTGCGCGTGGTTCAGCATCTGGGTGCCGTGGTACAGGCCGTTCAGGTTGCCAAGGCCCACGGTGTTGGTGGTGGCGAACATGCGGAACGCCGGATGCGGATGGATCACGCGGTTCTGGTCGAGCAGCGTGAACTTGCCGTCGCGCTCCAGCATGCGCTGGATCACGAACATCACATCGGGGCGGCCCRCATCGTACTCGTCGAAGATCAGCGCCACCGGGCGCTGCAGCGCCCACGGCACGATGCCTTCCTGGAACTCGGTGACCTGGCGGCCGTCGCGCACCACGATGGCGTCCTTGCCGACCAGGTCAAGCCGGCTGATATGGCCGTCCAGGTTCACACGCACGCAAGGCCAGTTCAGGCGTGCCGCCACCTGCTCGATATGGGTGGACTTGCCGGTGCCGTRCAGGCCCTGCACCATCACGCGGCGATCCCGCGTGAAGCCGGCCAGGATCGCCAGCGTCACTTCGGGGTTGAAGCGGTAGGCCTCGTCGATCTCCGGCACGTGGTCGTCGCGCTCGCTGAATGCCGGCACCATCAGGCCGGARTCGATGCCAAACAAGGTGCGTGCCGCAACCATCTTGTCCGGTTTGCCAGTCACGGTATCCATCACGTCGGTCTCCTTTGGGTGCCTTGGGTTGGGCGCCTTTGGGCGCCGCCCTTTCAGCCATGATAGATCAGTTTCGTTTTTAGATACAAATCATCTCGTTTATTGGTTTCACCTATTGACCTTCGACTTCATGCGACCTACATTTCTGGAAATAAAATTTTTCGGGACGATTAGTTCCGTTTTGATAACCAGACTGGAGACACACCATGAGCGAACGCCTGCCTGAAACCATCAAGACCACCACGCTGCCCGCCACTACCGGCCCGCAGGAGATGACCCCGTCGGAAGCCTTTGTCGAGACCCTGGCCGCCAATGGCGTCACCGACATGTTCGGCATCATGGGCTCCGCCTTCATGGACGCCATGGACATCTTCGCCCCCGCCGGCATCCGCCTCATCCCCGTCGTGCACGAGCAAGGCGCTGGCCACATGGCCGACGGCTATGCCCGCGTCTCGGGCCGCCATGGCGTCGTCATCGGACAGAACGGCCCCGGCATCAGCAACTGCGTGACCGCCATCGCCGCCGCTTACTGGGCGCATAGCCCGGTCGTGATCGTCACCCCGGAGGCCGGCACCATGGGCATTGGCCTGGGTGGCTTCCAGGAAGCCAAGCAGTTGCCCATGTTCCAGGAGTTCACCAAGTACCAGGGCCACGTCACCCACCCCGCGCGCATGGCCGAGTACACCGGCCGCTGCTTCGACCGCGCCATGGCCGAGATGGGCCCGACCCAGCTCAATATCCCCCGCGACTACTTCTACGGCCAGATCAAGGCCGAGATCCCCCAGCCCCAGCGCCTGGACCGCGGCCCCGGCGGCGACCAGCGCCTGGACGAAGCCGCCGAGCTCATCGCCAAGGCCARGTTCCCCGTCATCATCTCCGGCGGCGGCGTGGTCATGGCCGATGCCATCGAGGAGTGCCAGGCCCTTGCCGAGCGGCTGGGCGCGCCGGTGGTCAACAGCTACCTGCACAACGACTCCTTCCCCGCCAGCCACCCGCTGTGGTGCGGCCCGCTGGGCTACCAGGGCTCCAAGGCGGCCATGAAGCTGCTCGCCCGCGCCGATGTCGTCATCGCCCTCGGCTCGCGCCTCGGTCCCTTCGGCACCYTGCCCCAGCACGGCATGGACTACTGGCCCAAGCACGCCAAGATCATCCAGATCGACGCCGACCACAAGATGCTCGGCCTGGTGAAGAAGATCTCGGTGGGCATCTGCGGCGATGCCAAGGCGGCTGCCGTGGCGCTGACCGCGCGCCTGGCCAGCCGCACGCTGGCCTGCGACGCCTCCCGCGAAGACCGCGCCGGCCAGATCGCCGCCGAGAAGGCCGCCTGGGAGAAGGAACTCGACGCGTGGACCCACGAGCGCGACCCCTACAGCCTGGACATGATCGAGGAGCAAAAGCAGGAGCGCACGCCCACCGGCGGCCACTACCTGCATCCGCGCCAGGTCCTGCGCGAGCTGGARAAGGCCATGCCCGAAGACGTGATGGTCTCAACCGACATCGGCAACATCAACTCGGTGGCCAACAGCTACCTGCGCTTCAACAAGCCGCGCAGCTTCTTTGCCGCCATGAGCTGGGGCAACTGCGGCTATGCCTTCCCCACCATCATGGGCGCCAAGGTGGCCGCACCCCACCGCCCGGCCGTGTCCTACGCCGGCGACGGCGCCTGGGGCATGAGCCTGATGGAGACCATGACCGCCGTGCGCCACAATATCCCGGTCACCGCCGTGGTGTTCCACAACCGCCAGTGGGGCGCGGAGAAGAAGAACCAGGTGGACTTCTACAACCGCCGCTTCGTCGCCGGCGAGCTGGACAACCAGAGCTTCGCCGAGATCGCCCGCGCCATGGGTGCCGAAGGCATCGTGGTGGACAAGCTGGAAGACGTCGGCCCGGCGCTCAAGCGCGCCATCGACCTGCAGATGCACCACGGCAAGACCACCATCATCGAGATCATGTGCACCCGCGAGCTCGGCGACCCCTTCCGCCGCGACGCGCTGGCCAAGCCGGTGCGCATGCTCGACAAGTACAAGGACTACGTCTGAGCCAGTGAGTGAGCGGGCGCTTGGCCGGTGGCCGGAAGCAGCGCCCGCTGCTYCCGGCCATATTCCATTTTGAGCGACCCCATCATGAAAGCGATCAACCGCATCATCGAGCGCGCCCGCGCCAAACCCAGGCGCATCGTGCTATGCGAGGCCGAAGACCCGCGCATCCTGCAGGCCGCACAACGCGCTGCCCGCGAGGGCATCGCGCGCATCGTGCTGGTGGGCGACGCGGCGCGCATCCGCCAGGCAGCCGCCAGCGAGGACATCGACCTGGACGGCATGGACGTGATCGACCCCGCCACCTCCGCGCTCACGCCGTCCCTCGCGCAGAAGCTGTTCGCCCTGCGCGCCTGGTGGTGGATCCCGACGCCTTTGCGCTGGCCGAGATCGCAATGGCCGCGGCCGACAGCGCGCAAAACCTGCTGATGGATGCACCGCGCGTCGCCATGCTGTCGTTCTCCACCAGCGGCAGCGCMCGGCATGCCGCGGTCGACAAAGTGGTGCAAGCCACGCGCCTGGTGCAGGCGCAGCGCCCGGCGCTGGCCATCGATGGCGACGTGCAGCTCGATGCCGCCATCGTTGCCGAGATCGCCAGGAAAAAGATCGAGCACTCAAAGGTGGAAGGCCGCGCCAATGTGCTGGTCTTTCCCAGCCTGGAGGCCGGCAATATCGGCTACAAGCTGGCCGAGCGCGTGGGCGGCGCCAAGGCAATCGGGCCCTTGCTGCAAGGGCTGCAAAAGCCAGCCAACGATCTGTCGCGCGGCTGCAGCGCCGACGATGTGTTTTACGTGATCGCCGTCACCGCGGTGCAGGCGCAAGCCGCCGTGCAATCCCAACCGGAAGCCCCGATGGCCGCATGCCAGCCATGACCGCGGACCACCTGCTGCCGCTGCTCGCGCTGATGGGCGCGGCAAGCTACTTCCAGACGGTGACCGGCTTTGGCCTCGGCATGATCGTGATGGGCGCGACCAGCGGGCTGGACCTCGCGCCGGTGGCGACCGTTGCCACGCTGGTAAGCCTGGTGACGCTGGCCAACAGCGCCGTGGCGCTGCCCGGCAAGCTGCATCACATCGACTGGCGCGCGGCGGGCGCGGCCACGCTCGGCATTCTGCCGTCCGTGGTGGCCGGCGTGCTGATCCTCGACTACCTGAGCAGCGCCGCCGCCGGCATCCTGCAATTGCTGCTGGGCGCGGTGGTGCTGTACGGCGGCGTTAGCGCCACGCTGCGCCCTGCTCCCCTGCTGCGGCGCTCCGGCAACCGCAGCTTCTTTGTCAGCGGCATCTTTGGCGGCTTGCTCAGCGGCATGTTTGGCGTGTCCGGGCCGCCGCTGATCTTCCAGTTCTATCGCCAGCCGCTGTCGCTGGTGGAGATCCGCTGCGCGTTGATTCTTGTGTTCACTGCGACCTCCGTGACGCGCACCTTGTTCAGTGCATGGCAAGGGCAGCTCAGCGCCGACATCTGGATGCAGGCGGCGCTTGCCGTCCCGGTTGTGGCATTGACCACGATGGCGGCCCGGCGTTTTCCGCCACCGCTTTCGGCGGTGGCAACGCGGCGGATTGCGTTTGGGGTGCTGGTGGTGATCGGGGGGTATTTGATGCTGCCGGGGCTGGTTGATCTGGTGACTTAGCCCGCCAATCAGGGACCGCCCCCAACTTTTATCTGCATACCCCCTTGTATTTTTCGCCAGGTGCGATATAGTCCTGCCCTCGCGTGCGGCTGTAGCTCAGTTGGATAGAGTACTTGGCTACGAACCAAGGGGTCGTGGGTTCGAATCCTGCCA
>NZ_JBFTSF010000428.1:0-4134 GCF_056399905.1 Cupriavidus sp. 01L46 | reverse complement strand
AACTCAGGGGCGTGGCCACCAAGTACTTGCCGAACTACCTGGCTTGGCAACGGCTGATGAGCTGGAACAAGGAAGGCGTTTCCGCCGACGATGTCATCGCGTCAGCTCTCGGCAAGCAGGTCATCAACGTTTAATCTGAACAGCGCCAATGTTTTCAGATCACGTTCGCGCGGCTCGCCAGCGTGCGGGGCCACCGGTGGTGGCGCACGCTGCGCAACGCCCACAAGGCCTTGTCGCGCAATGATCTCAATGATCTGAAAGTCTGACCGCATGGCGCATAGAAATTTCCCTGCACGAGCCGGTTCTTTGATCCGCGTCATATGCGCCCGGATCCACTCTCGACAGTCACCGTTGGCCGGCACGATAATTTCCCCATGTCGAACGCGGCAGCCCGRCCGCAAGCCGGTCTCCCGCCTCCGCCAGGTCTTCACGGAAAGCCGCCGAACGACGCCGCCACCCTGCCAGTCACAGGTTAGCCATTTGCCCGCGCGTGACGTCCGCCTTCCCGTGTCGAACCAAGATCAACAAGACAAGAAAAGGGCAAAGCGATGACAGACCCGCACACTCCAACCCAAGCCGTCCGCGCAGCCGCCCCCGCCTCCATCGGTGTGGCTGCCGCCGTGCCGCAGGCCGCGCCCGGTAAATCCACGCCATGGGGGCTCTACGCCGCCGTCCTGGTACTGATCGGCATACTCGCCCTGCCCCTGCCCCCGGACCTGCCGGTGGCGGGACACCGCATGCTGGCCATCCTCGCCTTTGCCATCGTGGTGTGGATCACCGAGGCGGTCTCCTACGAGGCCAGCGCCATCATGATCACGTCGCTGATGGCCGCGCTGATCGGCTTTGCGCCCACGGTGGCCGACCCGGCCACGCAATACGGCACCTCCCGCGCGCTCGGCATGGCGCTGGCAGGGTTCTCCAATACCGCGCTGGCGCTGGTTGCCGCCGCCCTCTTTATCTCGGCGGCGATGACGGTGACCGGGCTCGACCGGCGCATCGCGCTGGTCACGCTGTCGGCCATCGGCACCAGCACGCGGCGCATCCTGATCGGCAGCATCGTGGTGACCATCGCGCTGTCGCTGGTGGTGCCGAGCGCCACCGCGCGCAGCGCCTGCGTGGTGCCGATCATGATGGGCGTGATCGCGGCCTTCGGGGTCGACAAGAAATCCAATATCGCCGCCGGCATCATGATCACCGTGGCCATGGCCACCAGCATCTGGAACGTCGGCATCCAGACCGCCGCCGCGCAGAACCTGCTGACGGTGGGCTTCATGGACAAGCTGCTGGGTGAGCGCATCACCTGGCTGCAATGGCTGATCGCCGGCGCGCCGTGGGCCATCGTGATGTCGGTCGTGCTGTATTTCCTGGTGCGCTTCCTGTTGCCCGCCGAGACCGAGGCCATTCCCGGCGGCAAGGAAGCCGTGCAAAAGGAACTCGCCGGGCTGGGCCCGATGAGCGGCCCGCAAAAGCGGCTTGCCGCCGTGTCCATCGGGCTGCTGCTGTTCTGGGCAACCGAGGGCAAGCTGCACCAGTTCGACACCGCCACCGTGACCTTCGTCGGCCTGGTGATCCTGATGATGCCGCGCATTGGCGTGATGGACTGGAAGACCATGCAGCAACGCACGCCGTGGGGCACGCTGATCGTGTTCGGGGTGGGCATCAGCCTGGGCACCGCGCTGCTCACCACGCAGGCCGGCCAGTGGCTGGGCAAGTTCGTGGTGGCCAACTCCGGGCTCGCCACGCAAGGCCCCATCCTGGTGTTCGCCATCCTGGCCGCCTTCCTGATCCTGATCCACCTCGGCTTTGCCAGCGCCACCGCGCTCACCGCGGCACTGCTGCCGATCCTGATCTCGGTGCTGCAGACGCTGCCGGGCGATATCAACCAGATCGGCCTGACGATGCTGCTCGGCTTCACCGTGAGCTTCGGCTTCATCCTGCCGATCAATGCACCGCAAAACATGGTTTGCCTGGGCACGGACACTTTCAACGGCAAGCAGTTCGCCAAGGTCGGCATCCCCGTGACGGTGATCGGCTACGCCCTGATGCTGCTGTTTGCCGCCACCTACTGGCGCTGGCTGGGCTGGATCTGAGCGCACACCGGGACAAGGAACGAACATGAAGATAACACTGCAATCCGCCACCCAGCTCGCCCGCGACCTGCTCGCCGCACAAGGCGTGCCGACCGACATCGCCAACGACGTGGCCGAGCACCTGGTCGAGGCCGATCGCTGCGGCTACACCAGCCACGGCCTGTCGATCCTGCCCAACTACCAGCGCTCACTCGCAACCGGCAACGTCAACCCGGCGGGCCGCGCCGAATGCGTGCTCGACCGCGACAGCCTGCTGGTGTTCGACGGCAACGGCGGCTTCGGCCAGCACGTGGGCAAGCGCGTCATCGAGACCGCCATCGAGCGCGTGCGCCGGCACGGCCACTGCATCGTCACGCTGCGCCGCTCGCACCACCTGGGCCGCATGGGGCACTACGGCGAGATGGTGGCCAAGGAGCGCTTCGTGCTGCTGAGCTTTACCAATGTGATCAACCGCTCCCCGGTGGTGGCCCCCTACGGCGGCCGCACCGCGCGGCTKACCACCAACCCGCTGTGCTTCGCCGGGCCGATGCCCAACGGCCGGCCGCCGCTGGTGGTGGATATCGCCACCAGCGCCATCGCCATCAACAAGGCCCGCGTGCTGGCCGAGAAAGGCGAGCCCGCGCCGGAGAACAGCATCATCGACAGCGGCGGCAACCCCACCACCGATGCCGGGGCCATGTTCAGCGAACACCCGGGTGCGCTGCTGCCCTTCGGCGGCCACAAGGGCTATGCGCTCGGCGTGGTGGCGGAGCTGCTGGCCGGCGTGCTGTCCGGCGGCGGCACCATCCAGCCGGACAACCCGCGCGGCGGCGTCGCCACCAACAATATGTTCGCGGTGCTCATGAACCCCGAGCTCGACCTGGGCCTGAGCTGGCAGAGCGCGGAGGTGGAAGCCTTCGTCAACTACCTGCACGACACCCCGCCCGCCCCGGGCTTTGACAGCGTGCAATACCCTGGCGAGTTCGAAGCCGCCAACCGCGCGCTTAGCACCACCCACCTGGAGGTAAACGCGGCGATCTGGCGCAACCTGGAAACGCTGGCAAAGGAACTTGGCGTGGCGCTGCCGGCAGGCTGAACCGGCGGGGCGGCTTGGGCAGTGGCATGGCCAGTGCTGGCACAATACGGCCCATGGAACGTCTCTGGTCGAATTTTCTCAAGCTGGTGCTGCTGCTCATCCTGGGCGCGGCCCTGCTCGGCACGCTCGCCGTGCTCGTCGCTCAGCGCCAGCTGCCCACGCTGGATGCGCTCACCACTTTTCGCCAGTCGCCCGGCTACGTGCCCATCGGCGAGATACCGCCCAAGCTGACCCAGGCGGTGGTAGCCATCGAGGACGACCGCTTCTACCTGCATGACGGCATCGACTATGTCGGCGTGATCCGCGCCGGCGTGGCCAACCTGTCCGATGAGCTGTCGCAGGGCGCCTCCACCATCACCATGCAGGTGGCGCGTAATTTCTTCCTCTCGCGCCAGAAGACCTATACCCGCAAGCTGTATGAGGTGCTGCTGGCTTACCGGATCGAACATGCGATGAGCAAGGACGAGAYCCTCGAGCTCTACATGAACAAGGTCTACCTTGGGCAAGGGGCCTATGGCTTTGCGGAGGCCGCCGAGACGTATTTTGGCAAGCCGGTGGGCGAGCTGACTTTAGCGGAATGCGCGATGCTGGCCGGATTGCCTAAGGCGCCTTCGGCGAATAACCCGGTGGTGAATCCCCGGCGCGCCCGGCAGCGGCAGGCTTACATTTTGCTGCGGATGCTGGAGTTGGGGAGGATTGGGAGAGGGGAATATGATGCGGCGTTGTTGGAGCCGTTGAGGTTGAAGTAGGTGATTGGGCGGCGATGGCTTTTGCTCCCACATCCCCCTGCGGGGTTGGTCGATGTTTCTTTGAGCGGCGTTGGCGTTTGCACCCAAGGGCCATACGACATCCCCCTGCGGGGGCTGCCGGTCACTTATATGAACGCGCCCCGGTTTGCTAGGTAAACGTCACGCGATGCTCGATCAGGGTTGGTTGCAGACTTATATCCGGCCTAGTGCAGGCCAAGCC
>NZ_JBFTSF010000427.1:0-4147 GCF_056399905.1 Cupriavidus sp. 01L46 | reverse complement strand
ATGCGTCGTCGGCGGTGAGACGGTAGTTGCCGGCCACGGTGGCGGTGACGGGGGCGCGCACGCCATGCAGGTTGACATACGGATGCGCTGCCGACCACGGCGCCCTGGGCGAGGTATGCCGGCTGGTTTCCACCTGCTGGGTTTGCGGCTCCTGCCCGGTCTGCGGCGAAGCCGGATCCGGCGTGCTATCGAGCCCCGTGTCCGCCGGCATGGGCAGGCTGGCGGGGAGCTCGTCCCATAGCAACTGCGCCTCGATCGGATAGGCCTCGCTTTTGAGCATCGTGCGCCAGTTGTCGATCGCGCCGGTGGGGCACGGCCCCAGGCAGGCGCCGCAGCCGTTGCACACATCGGCCCTGACCACGTAGTTGCGGTCGTCATGGGTGATCGCGTCGATCGGGCAGGTGTCTTCGCAGGTGTTGCAGCGGATGCAGATCTCGGGGTCGATCAGGTGCTGCTTGATGATGTCGGGGGCGCCCATCTCTTTGGTCTCCTTGGCGCGCGGCCGGTCTGTCGCCGGTGCTGCGCCRCATGTTGCCCGTGGGTCAGTCCGGGCTGGTCAGGGTCAGTTGAAGCGCACGTACGCGAAATCCATCGGCTGGCGGTTGACGCCCACTATCGGCGGAGCGATCCAGTTGGCGTACTTGCCGGGCTCGGTGACCCGGCCCATCAGCGAGGCCACGAAGGCGCGGTCCTCGTCGGTTGCCAGCCACTCGCGCTCGCCGGCCTGCCATTGCGCTTCGGTGAGCAGATCGCCAGCCGGCGAGACACGGACGTTGGCCAGGCTGCCGATCTTGCGGTTGAATGCCTTGTGCGGCACCGTCAGGCGGAATGCGACGCCGTGCTTTTCGATCACCTTGTTCCAGCGCGCCACGCCGCCGAGCGTGTCCTTGACGTAGTCGTCGCGCAGCACCTCGTTGAGCGCGTTGAGCATGGGCACCTCGCGCTCGCCCAGGCGGCCGTCGGTGACGTCGAGGATGCGGTACACGTCGCCCTTGAGCACGTGGTCGTCGCCGCGCTTGCCTTCCTCGAAGCGGCCCTTGAGCCCGGCGCTGTAGAAAGTGGCGGCGTTGGACGACTGGTCGGCGCCGAACAGGTCGATGGTCACGCTGTAGTGGAAGTTGAGGTAGCGCTGGATGGTATCGAGATCGATCACGCCAGCGGCGCGCACGTCCGCGGGATCCTGGATATCGCGCTCGCGCATGACTTCGCAGGTGCGCTGGATCACGCGGGAGATGCCGGACTCGCCAACGAACATGTGGTGGGCTTCTTCGGTCAGCATGAAGCGCGTGGTGCGCGCCAGCGGGTCGAAGCTGGATTCGGCCAGCGCGCAGAGCTGGAACTTGCCGTCGCGGTCGGTGAAGTGGGTGAACATGAAGAAGGCCAGCCAGTCCKGCGTGCGCTCGTTGAAGGCGCCCAGGATGCGCGGGTTGTCCTCGTCGCCGGAGCGCCGTCCCAGCAGCGCCTCGGCCTCTTCGCGCCCGTCGCGCCCAAAATGGCGATGCAGCAGGTACACCATGGCCCACAAGTGGCGGCCTTCTTCCACATTGACCTGGAACAGGTTGCGCAGGTCATAGAGCGAGGGACAGGTCATGCCCAGGTGGCGTTGCTGCTCCACCGAGGCCGGCTCGGTGTCGCCCTGGGTGACGATGATGCGCCGCAGGTTGGCGCGATGCTCGCCCGGCACTTCCTGCCAGGCCGCTTCGCCCTTGTGCTCGCCGAAATGGATGCGGCGCGCCGGGTCGGCGGGCTGGAGGAAGATGCCCCAGCGATAGTCCGGCATCTTGACGTAGTCGAAGTGCGCCCAGCCGGAAGGATCGACCGAGACCGCCGTGCGCAGGTAGACATCGTGCTGGTGCGAGCCTTCGGGCCCCATGTCGCGCCACCAGTCGAGAAAGGCCGGCTGCCAGTGCTCGAGCGCGCGCTGCAGCGCGCGGTCCTCGGACAGGTTGACGTTGTTCGGGATCTTCTGGCTGTAGTCGATGCTCACGGGGTTGTCTCCTTGTCTTGTTTTTTGTTGCGTGGACGCCTGGCCCGGACGGGCAAACAGGCTCAGACGCGGTCCCAGTCGAAGCGGGCCTTGCTGCCCGAGCCGAACACCTTGAGCGCGCCTTGCTCGCCCACCGCGTTGGGCCGGTTGAAGATCCAGTTCTGCCAGGCGGTGAGGCGGCCGAAGATGCGGGTCTCCATGGTCTCCACCGGCCCGAAGCGCAGGTTGGCTTCGAGTCCCGTCAGGGCGTCGGGCGACAGGCTGGCCCGCTCTTCGATGGCAATGCGGATCTCGTCTTCCCAGTCGATGTCGTCGGGGGTGGCGGTGACCAGGCCGAGCGAGGCGGCGTTGATGGCGTCGAGCGGCGCGCCGATATGGTCCTGCACGGCCTGGATTGCCACCTCGTCCTGGTAGAAGCGCGCGGCCAGCCGGGTCAGTCCGTTGACGCCCGGATAGCGGCCGAAGTTGGCAGCACTGGCGAACACGCGCGGTGCATCGTCCGGCGCGTCGGGCAGGTGCAGCATGTAGCTGCGGTCGGCGGCCAGGGCCAGTTCCAGCAACGTGCCCGCAAAGCAGGAGTCCGGCTCGATCAGCGCAAACAGCGTGCGCGACGACACCTCCAGGCGCGCGAGCGTGCGGCGCAGCATGCCGATGGTCTCGCGCACGAACCAGTGGCCGGCATGCGCGTCCAGCAGCGCATCGGTGGCCAGCACCTGTTGGGGGTTGCCMTCGGTCTTGAGGATCCACATACCAATGTCGAGATGGTTGGCGCGCAGCGTGAGGATGGCGTCGTCGAGCTCGCGCGCCATCTTCAGCGGCCACCAGTCGGCGCCGGCGGCAAGGATTGCGGCCAGCGCCTGCGGCTGGTGCTTGGCCGGACCGAAGATCGTCAGCGTGGCCTTGCGGGCATGCGGGTCGATATGCACCTGGACCGTGTCATAGCGGTAGCCGTGCGCATCCTGACTGCGCGACAGTGGCGTGAGCTTCACGCCATCCTGGCCGGCGGGCCGGTCGCTCTGCGCGGCAAGCGCAAGCGCGCGCTGTTGCACATGCTCCGCGAAGCGCGCCGGCTTGACCACGGCATCGACCAGCTTCCAGTCGTGCGCCCGCTGCCCGCGTACGCCCTCGGTGGTGGTGCAGAAGATGTCGGCGTGGTCACGGCGCACCCGGCGCTTGTCGGTGATGCGCGTGAGCCCGCCGGTGCCAGGCAGCACGCCCAGCAGCGGCACTTCGGGCAGGCTGACGGCGGAGGAGCGGTCGTCGACCAGCACGATCTCGTCACAGGCCAGAGCCAGCTCATAGCCGCCGCCGGCGGTGGTGCCGTTGCAGGCCGCGATGAACTTCAGGCCAGAGTGGCGGCTGGCGTCCTCGATGCCGTTGCGGGTTTCGTTGGTGAACTTGCAGAAATTCACTTTCCAGGCGTGCGACGACTTGCCGAGCATGAAGATGTTGGCGCCTGAGCAGAACATGCGGTCCTTGGCGCTGGTGAGGACGACGGYGCGCACTTCCGGGTGCTCGAAGCGGATGCGCTGCACGGCGTCGTGCAGCTCGATGTCCACGCCGAGGTCGTAGGAGTTCAGCTTGAGGGCGTAGCCGGGGCGCAGGCCGCCGTCTTCGTCGACATCCATGGACAGCGTGGCCACCGGGCCAGCGAACGTCAGTTTCCAGTGCCGGTATTGCGCGGGGTCACGCTCAAAGGTGACGGGGGCTTGCTCAGTGGAGGTGGCGGTGGGAGCGGCCGGGGCGGACATCGTGGTCTCCTTTATGCATTATATTGTCGATCATCCTTTGCGATGAAATATAGTGCATAAATCTAGCCGGCGCAATCCTTGCGCGATGTCCAGGCGCCAATCACGCTACCAATCACGCACCAATCACGCGAAGATGGGCGCGCAAGGCCTGCAGGGAGGTGGTGGGATCCTGGCCGCTGGTGTCGATCGTCACGTCCGCGCGGGAGTACAGCGGGGTGCGCGCCAGCAGGATCCGGCGCAAATCGTCCATGGCTTCACGGTTGCCTTCCATCGGGCGCATGTCGCCCTGCGCCACTACCCGCGCCATGTGTTCCTCGGGCGAGGTCTTCACCCAGACCGTGTAGCAGCGTGCCAGCAGCAGGTTGAAGGTGGAGGGCTCCGAGACCAGGCTCCCGGGCGTGGCCAGCAC
>NZ_JBFTSF010000426.1:0-4154 GCF_056399905.1 Cupriavidus sp. 01L46 | reverse complement strand
GCCGGGCTGGTGGGGCAGCTGCGCGCGCAGGAGAGCATGACCAAGCTGATCCGCTACTCCACGCGCCTGTACAACGAGCTGGAAGCCGAAACCGGGCTGGGCACCGGCTGGAAGCAGTGCGGCTCGCTGTCGGTAGCGCGCACCGCCGAGCGCATGACGCAGCTCAAGCGCACCGCGGCCGTGGCGCGCGCCTACGGCGTGGACTGCCAGGTCATCTCGGCGCGCGAGGCTGGCGAGCTATGGCCGGTGATGCGCACCGCCGACCTGCAAGGCGCGGTGTGGCTGCCGGGCGATGGCAAGGCCAATCCCACCGACCTCACCCAGTCGCTGGCGCGCGGCGCGCGCACCCGGGGCGCGCTGATCGTGCAAGACACCAAGGTCACCGCCATTCATACCCGGGACGGCTGCGCCACCGGTGTCAGCTGGCAAGACAAGGACGGCGCCCGCGGCACCATCGGTGCCGCGATCGTGGTCAATTGCGCGGGCCAGTGGGCCAGGCAGGTGGGCCAGCTATGCGGCGTGACGGTGCCGCTGCATTCGGCCGAGCACTACTACATCGTCACCGAGCGCATCGCCGGCGTGCATCCCGACCTGCCGGTGATGCGCGACCCGGATGGTTTTATCTACTTCAAAGAGGAAGTGGGCGGGCTGGTGATGGGTGGCTTCGAGCCCAACGCCAAGCCCTGGGGCATGCAAGGCATTCCGGAGCCGTTCGAGTTCCAGTTGCTGCCCGACGACTGGGACCAGTTCGAGATCCTGATGCACAACGCGCTGCAGCGCGTGCCGGCGCTGGAAACGGCGCAGGTCAAGCAGTTCTACAACGGCCCGGAATCCTTCACGCCCGACAACAACTTCATCCTGGGCGAGGCGCCCGAGCTGCGCAACTTCTACGTGGGCGCGGGCTTCAACTCCATGGGCATCGCCTCGGCCGGCGGCGCGGGCATGGCGCTGGCCGAATGGATCGTGGCGGGCGAGCCCACCATGGATCTGTGGCCGGTCGATATCCGCCGCTTTGCTGGCTTCAACGGCAACCAAAGCTGGCTGCACGACCGCGTCAAGGAAACCCTGGGCCTGCACTACGCCATGCCTTGGCCCAACCGCGAGCTGGATACCGCGCGGCCCTTCCGCCGCTCCCCGCTGTACGCGCACCTGCACGACGCCCGCGCCAACTTCGGCAGCAAGATGGGCTGGGAGCGGCCGAACTTCTTTGCGCCCGCTGGCGAGGCGCCGGAGATCGCTTATGCCTTCGGGCAGCAGAACTGGCTGCCGTGGAGCGGCGCCGAGCATCGCGCCTGCCGCGAGGGCGTGGCGCTGTTCGACATGAGTTCTTTCTCCAAGTACATCGTCAAGGGCGCCGATGCCGAGGCCGTGCTGCAGCAACTGATGAGCAACGACGTGGCCGTGCCCGCCGGCCAGACTGTGTACACCGCGATGCTCAACGAGCGCGGCACCTACGAGTCGGACCTGACCGTGACCCGGCTGGCGCGCGACCAGTACCTGCTGGTGACCGGCTCGGCGCAGACCACGCGCGACTTCAACTACATCGAGCGGTTGATCCCGGCCGACCAGCGCTGCGCCATCGTCGATGTCACCGGCCAGTACAGCGTGCTGGCGGTGATGGGCCCGCGCTCGCGCGAGTTGCTGCAGAGCGTGTCGCGCGCGGATTTCTCGAACGAAGCCTTTCCGTTCGGCAGTTCGCGCGAGATCGACCTGGGCTACGCCACGGTGCGTGCCACGCGGCTGACCTATGTGGGCGAGCTTGGCTGGGAGCTGTATGTGCCGGTGGAATTTGCGGTGGGCGTCTACGAGACACTGCAGGCCGCGGGCAAACCCCTTGGCCTGGCCAACGCTGGCTACTACGCCATCGAATCCCTGCGCATCGAAAAAGGCTACCGCGCCTGGAGCCGCGAGCTGACCACCGATATCAACCCCTTCGAGGCGGGGCTGTCCTTTGCCTGCAAGCTCGACAAGCCAATCCCGTTCCGTGGCCGCGAGGCACTGCTGAAACTGCGCGCGGCCGGCGGCGCGGCGCAGGTGAAGCGCCGCGTGGCCGTGGTGACGCTCGACGGCGCCAGCCAGGCCATGCTGTGGGGCGGCGAAGCCGTGCTGCGCACTGGCCCGGATGGCGAGGTGCGCCCGGCGGGCTTTGTCACCTCGGCGGCTTTCGGGCATACCCTGGGTTGCCCGGTGGGCATGGCGCTGCTGCAACGCGAAGATGGCGCGGCCAGTGCCGGGTGGATTGCCGAAGGGACGTATCACGTCGACCTGGCCGGCGAGCTGCTGCCCGCCACCGTGCACCTGCGCACGCCCTACGACCCCACCAGCGCCAAGGCCAAAGCGTGATGCGCAGCACAGCCGATAACCCATCCGACAGCGCCAGCTACATCCTGACCCTGTCGTGCCCGGACCGGCCGGGCATCGTCCACGCCGTGGCCAGCCTGCTGTGCGAGGCGGGCGCGAACATCCTCGACTCGGCCCAGTTCGGCGACCGGGCCAGCACGCGATTCTTCATGCGCGTGCACTTCCGGCGCGACTTGCCGGCGGGCTGCGATGCGCACGACGCACTGGAGAGCCTGCGCGCGGCCTTTGCCGGGTTGGGAACGGACCATGCCATGGATGCGGACCAGCTGGCCGCCATCGGGCGCGACGTGGAATGCGTGGCGCTGGCACGCGCGGTGAAATGGCACGCGGAGCACCGCGTGCTGCGCAACGGGGGCCGGACGATGGTGTTCCTATGAACGCCACGCCGAGCCGGCCCACGGGGGAGCGATAACCAGCGATAACGGTAAGCGGTAAGGCTCAGCCTTGCTTGCCGTCGGCGCTGGACGTGGCCGTTGCCTGGTTGGACTTCAGTGCGCAAGGCGTCTGCGCTTGCTGCTTTGCCTGCGCCTGTTTCTGGGCACGCGCGCGTTCGATAACGGTCCAGTCGGGACCGGCAAAGGCGGGCAGCGAGGCGGCGAGGGCGGTGACGCTCAGCAGCGCCAGCACGATGGTTTTCATGATTTGTCTTGAGACAGAAATGACAATGACAATGGCAATGGCGATGACATTGCGTGGAGGAGCTTGATATCTGCATACTTGCCGGTCCGGCCGTGGGTGGAGGGGTCCCAGGGCCGGACCGGCAGCGCCGGATCAGGCGCTGGCCTGGCGGTTGTCCGCCGCGCCATGCGCCGGCGGGGCCGACACACCGGTCAGGTCGCGCCCGGCGAGGTCCAGTGCCGCGGCTGCGCTGCCGTGCGTGCCGTCCGTAAACGGGTCGCGACGGTCGCCAACGCGGGCGCCATCGGTAAAGGGATCGCGGCGGTCACCAACGCGGGCACCGTCGGTGAAGGGGTCGCGCTTGCCGTTGTGGAGTGCGTAGCCGTACTTGTCGCCGGCGTTGGTGCTATCTTTCGGACCCGTTGCGCCGGCTTGCGTTGCAGCCAGGAGGCAGACGCCAAAGGCGGCTGCGGAAACAAGGGTCGTGAAGCGCTTCTTATTCATGATTGCTGCTTAATTCCAGATTGGGCGGCACTTTCCACTGGGTGTGGAGCGGGATAGGCGGATTCTTGCGTCCCGCATGTCGTCTGTTTCGCCTTTTGAGCTGCACCGCGTGTTCGATGCGTTCTATGCGTTGAGCAGCGCGGTACAAGCACACAGTGTAGTCACAGCGAATCATTCCTGTGATGAATTAAACGTCTCGCTTCCAGTCGAATTTTTCACAACACGAAACCGCTCGGGCCGCCCATGAACGGTTGATGGGTCGCTGCACGGCCGCCATCTGTCCATGCAAAACCCGACTGGCCCGCGCGACTTTAAATCATGCTGCCCGCGCGTATGGCATGGGTACACTCTGCACGCCCTTCCCCTGGGCCCAGACCGCCATCACAAAAAACAGAACGCTCCCGGCCGCCCCCTGAATGACAGACTCTCCTCGCCCTGCACCGCTCCAGCCTCCCTCCCCTGAAGACATCCGCAAGCGCATCTACGCCATCGTTGCCGCATCCTCCGGCAATCTGGTCGAGTGGTTCGACTTCTAMGTCTACGCGTTCTGCGCCATCTACTTCGCGCCGTCGTTCTTCCCCAGGGCCGACCCCACGGCGCAACTGCTGAACACCGCCGGCGTTTTCGCCGCGGGCTTCCTGATGCGCCCGATCGGCGGCTGGCTGTTCGGG
>NZ_JBFTSF010000425.1:0-4175 GCF_056399905.1 Cupriavidus sp. 01L46 | reverse complement strand
CGCCCGGGTGGTGCATCAGGTAATCCAGCACCTTGAACTCATGGGCGGTCAGCACCACCGCGGCGCCGTCGACGGTCGCCACGCCCGTGCGCGCGTTCAGGCGCACCGGGCCGCAGGCCAGCTCGGGCGCGGACATGCCATGGGCGCGGCGGATCAGCGCGCGGATGCGGGCCAGCAACTCCTCCATGCGAAAGGGCTTGGCGAGGTAGTCGTCGGCCCCGGCATCGATGCCTTCCACTTTGTCGGTCCAGCTGTCGCGCGCGGTCAGGATCAGCACCGGCAGGTTCACCTGCGCCGCGCGCCAGCGGCGCAGCACGGAGAGCCCGTCGAGCCCGGGCAGGCCAAGGTCGAGCACCACGGCATCGTAGGGCTCTTCGGCGCCCAGGTGCCAGGCATCGATGCCGTGCGCGGCAGTATCGACCGCATACCCGGCGCTGACCAGGCTGGCGCGGATCTGGGCGGCCAGCACGGCCTCGTCTTCTACCAGGAGGATGCGCATGGGGGATCAGGGTTTCTTGCGGGCCTGCTCAAGATCGCGCCCCTTGGCTTTGAGCAGGGTGGCGGTCTTGGCGTCGTATTCGAGCTTGGCCACCGAGCCGCTTGCCAGCAGCAGCTTGACTTCGTACTGCCAGACGCCATCGTCGCGGTCGAGCTTGACGCCGATCACATCACCCGTGTACTGGGCCGACACTGCCTCCAGGATGCGCGTGAGCGGCAGGATCTCGCCCGACTGGACGGCGGCGCGGGCGCGGTCGGCGTCCTTGTCGGCATGGGCGGGCGCCGGGGCTGCCAGCAGCAGCGGCAGGGCGGCCAGCAGCGGCAGCAGGGCGCGGGACAGGGCGCGGGACAGGGACGAGGTGGCGGTGCGCAACGAAGGCAATGGCGTGAGCGAGCGGGGCAATACGGTTGAGAGCAAGCCTTGATGGAACGAAGCAGTCTGCCGTGCCTTGCCTGAACGCAAGCTGAATGGCGCGCTCAGCATGGGTTCAGGCAGGGATCACAACAATGGGCGCCATTGCATTGATCGTCATCGTCACAGTTTTCCAGGAGTCTGGCCATGCAAGGCGTGCGCATCCCGAATGATAGCCCTTCCGAAATCCACCGCCGCGCCACGCGCGACGGGTTCGCGCTGGCCGCGGCGGTGATCGTCGTCCTGCTGGGTGTTGTGTCCCTGTTCTGGGCGCAGGTCGACGCGCGGGCCGTGCTGCACGAATGGAAGCACATGGACAGCGGCCTGTCCATGATCGTGCTCGGGGCACTGATGCTCGGGCCGCTGCTGGCCTTCGGGCTGGACGACTGAAGCAGGCGCCTGCAACCCTCGGCGGGTTTTCCATGTCTGGACATGCTCCTGCGCCTGGTCCTACACTCGACTCAAAATAAACGCACGACCGTTCTTATTTATGCTCTCTGCGCATGGCCGACCATGCGCCACGGACATGACCGGCACAGTGCGATCCCTCAGGGTCAATCCAAGAAGGAGACATGGCATGGAATCGAAGAACGTCCCGCTGGTAGCCGAGTTGTTGCGCGATGCACCGAAGAACTGGGGCAAATGGGGGCCGGATGACGAGGTCGGTTCGCTGAACTATCTCACCCGGGCGGAGGCGCTGCGCGGCGTGGCTTCCGTGCGCTCCGGCAAGACCTTCACCCTGCAGATCCAGATGGGTAACCCCGCCGGCGACCCGGTCTGGCCCGGGCGTTCGCAGGCGCGCCGCCTCAACGTGATGGACAAAGGCCACTACCTTTGCGGCAAGGGCCCGAAGTTCCCCGGCGAGGCCGAGTACGCCGACGACATGATGATCATGTATCTGCAGGGCTCGACCCAGTACGACGCCCTGGGCCATGTCTGGTACGGCGATCAGCTATGGAATGGCTACGATGCCAAATCCACCATCGGCGGCCTGGAAAAAGCCAGCATCCTGCCGATCGCGGAACGTGGCGTGGTCGGGCGCGGCGTGCTGATCGACATGGCGCGCCACCGCGGCAAGGACGTGCTCGCCCCGGGCGAGACCTTCACCCATCTCGACTTGCTCGCCGCCGCCGAGATGCAGGGCGTGCGCATCGAGAAGCACGACATCCTGGTGATCCGCACCGGCTGGATCGGCTCCTTCTACAAGCGCGACCAGGCTGAGTTTTATCGTGAGTTCGTCGAGCCGGGCCTGACCTATAGCGCAGAACTGGTCGAGTGGTTCCATCGCATGGAGATCCCCAACCTCGTCACCGACACGATTGCCAACGAGGTGACGGTGGACCCGGTCTCGGGCGTGGCCTTGCCGCTGCACAATGCGCTGATGCGCAACCTGGGCATCACCCTGACCGAGATCGCCCAGCTGGACCCGCTCGCCGCGGACTGCGCTGACGATCAGCAGTGGACCTTCCTCTATACGGCGGCGCCGCTCAAGGTAGTGAACGGCAGCGGCGCGCCGGTCAACCCGGTGGTCATCAAGTAAGCCAGGCAAAAAAGCCTGCCCTCGGCGCCGTCCGGTGGAGAAGCCGCAATGGCTTCTTGCGCTGTGCGGCGCCAGCTTCGTTTCGACCAAGCGCTATGCTTGACACTACCCGCCGTGCCTATCGAGGTGCCTCATGACGCCCTATGAAGAGAAGCCCTGGCTTTCCAGCTACAACGCCGGCCAGCCGCACACCATCACCCCGCAATTTACCGACGCACTGTCCATCTTCCGGGCCGCCGCGGACCGCGCGCCGGCCAGTCCGGCAATCCACTACTTCGACGCCACGCTCAGCTATGCCGAGGTGGATGCGCTCTCCGATGCGCTGGCGGTAGCGCTATCATCGCGCGGCTGCGCGCGCGGCGAGCGGATTGCGCTGTACCTGCAGAACGTGCCGCAGTTCGTCATCGGGCTGGTTGCCGCGTGGAAGCTCGGCGCCATCGCGGTGCCGGTCAACCCGATGAACCGCGCACGCGAACTGCGCCTGGTGCTGGCCGACTCCGGCGCGAAGGTACTGATCTGCCACGAATCGCTCTATGCCGATGTGGTGAGCGGGCTGTTCGATGACGAGCGGCGTGGCCAGGACGCCGCCGCCGCGCCCCTGGCGCTGCCTGCGGTGATCACCACGTCCGAGCTGGATTTCCAGACGCGTGCCGATCCGCGCCTGTTTGCCGCGACCAGGCGCCAGCCCGCCGAGGGTGTGCCTGATCTGCTGACGCTGGTGCAAGAGTACCTGGGCCAGAGGCCAGCGCCGGTCAAGCTCGCGGCAGACGATATTGCGATGCTGGTGTACACCTCCGGCACCACCGGCGTGCCCAAGGGCGCGATGAACACCMACGGCAATGTTGCTTTCAATGCGCAGGTGTACCGCGACTGGATCGGCTTGGCGGAGGGCGGCCCGATCCTGGGCGTGGCGCCGCTGTTCCATATCACCGGACTGGTGGGCCACGTGGCTGCGGCGTTCATCTGCGCAGCGCCGCTGGTGCTGGCCTGCCGTTTCGAGCCKGGCGTGGTCCTGGAGGCCATCCGCGACCGTCGGGTCGAGTTCACCATCGGCTCGATCACGGTCTTCATCGCGCTGATGAACCATCCCGAGGCGACCCGCGCGCATTTCGCCACGCTGGGCAAGATCTACTCGGGCGGCGCACCGATCCCGCCGAGCGTGGTGGAGCAGTTCCGTGCCAAGTTTGGGCACTATATCCACAACGGCTACGGCCTGACCGAGACCAACTCGCCCACCCACGTGGTGCCGCTGGGCCGGGAGGCGCCGGTGGATCCGGCCTCCGGCACGCTGGCGATCGGCGTTCCCGCCTTCAATGTCGACTCTTTCATCGGCGACGATGCGGGCGCGCCGGTGCCGGTGGGCGAGGTCGGCGAGATCATTTCGCGCGGACCGATGATCGTGCCGGGCTACTGGAACAAGCCGGAAGAGACGGCAAAAGCCATGGCGGGCGGCTATTTCCACACCGGCGATGTTGGTTTCATGGACGCGCAAGGCTGGTTCTACCTCGTCGACCGCAAGAAGGACATGATCGTCGCCGCTGGCTACAAGGTCTGGCCCCGCGAGGTGGAAGACGTCTTGTATACGCATCCCGCGGTGCGCGAGGCGGCCGTGGTGGGCATTCCCGACGCTTATCGCGGCGAGACGGTGAAGGCCGTGGTCAGCCTGAAACCGCAGGCCAGCGTCACGCCGGAAGCGCTGCTGGCCTGGTGCAAGGAGCGCATGGC